>JANYDI010000153.1 GCA_025363695.1 Opitutia bacterium | reverse complement strand
ACCTGATATATTGCCCATAGTTGATTTTTAGATAAATTTGATACATTTTAAGAATCGCCCCTGTAGGGCTCTGGTTTATTTTCCAACCAAGACCCCGGGCTTACGCCCTGGGCTACGATCTACCGGCCCTTCAGGCCTCCTTATGTGTGGCCTTAATTAATAGTTAAATTAATAGAGTTGATAATTATTTAAAAACAAACCACACTATGGGAGGCCTGAAAGGCCGAAGGATGATAGCCCAGGGCTTTAGCCCTGGGTTTAGGTTGGAAAATAAACCAGAGCCCTACAGGGGCGATTCTTAAAATGTATCAAATTTATCTAAAAATCAACTATGGGCAATATATCAGGTTTAATGAATCGCCCCTGTAGGGCTCTAAATCTTTTTTCTATGCCAAACCCAGGGCTAAAGCCCTGGGCTATCATCCTTCGCCCCTTCAGGGCTCCCATAATGTGGTTTTATTCGAAATAAGCTTGGATTAATACTCCCGGATCGCTTCGCGATCTGTGGGGGGCCTTGTATCGCCTCATCCGATAGCGAATTGTTGAAAATGCGTAGCATTTTCACAATTCGCTATCGATAGGGGATCCAAGGGGAGCCAGCTTCCCTTGGCCCTTACTTTCCAGCTCCTCTTGGCCCTTATCTACCTCCTCAGCGGGCGTTGGTTCATTGAGCTTGATGATGGCCCGGGCAATATTTTGATCCATGAAGTCTGCTATGACAATGTTGATCTTTCCACTGGCCTTCCACTCGCTTAGCCAAGAAGCGATATGCGGGTTTACCTTTACAGCAAAGTCGTCCAAGGAATGAGGATTCCGGGAGAACGGGATAAGGCCGTTAACAATCGTGCTGGTGTCTGGGGTGAGCAGGCATTGGAGAACAAAAAACTGAATACTGTCTTTGGCCGTATAGGGGCGGCTCTGTATCCTGTAATCAAGATCTTGTTTTAAAGAACGGGCATCTTGCTTATTGGGCCAAGGTGAACTGATGTTATAGCCGTAACCAAACCCATAGCGTCCAGCAGTCGTATCTTCTTGATAGACAACAATAATTTGTTTATTTTCTTCCCAAAGCTTCTCAAAGGTAACGTTTTGAGGATTACTGAGGTCGGCAATTTTTTCACCAAACGAAGCCTTTATTTTTTCGGCAAGTAAGTCGTGCTTCCCTTCGGGCATGTAACGAAGGTCTCCTATGTGCAAAATAATAATTTCTTTGGGATGTGATTCAAGAAAGCCAGAAATGGCTTCAAAAATTTCGTCTACAGGAGGCCCATAAAGGCTGTGTACGCTATAAAAGGCTTTTTTGCTATCATTCCAAATAATGCGCAGGTCCAAGTAACGTACGCCATTTTCGAGCTGTTGGGCGATGTTTGCCCCCTGTGCTTTAGCCCATTTTTTCATCACAGGAGCCAGCCCGTGCTTGAGGTAGCGAAGCTCATAGGGAATATCCTGATTTTTGCCGAAATCGGACGAAAGTTTGTAGGTTGCTGAATCATGACTCCCGGGAATGGCTATGCTATAAAGCGTCCGAGAAGGCTCCTGTGCCCCAAATTCCATCATCCAGTCAGCAGTATCGCCTCTAACAAGGCCCTGAATGCACAAAAAATTCAAAAATATATAAATATATCTCATGGATGTATTATTATAATCATTTGAAGTCTATGCAATAACAATATTTCCACTCAAACAGTTATTCATCATAATTAAATTATAACTATATAAAAAACTTGATAACGCAATCCTGTTAATGTATTATAAAAATCTTATCTTACAAAAGCAGGATGAAAATCAACAAAATCATTGTTCTTGATGACGAGCTTATCATACGAAAAAGCTTGCAGGAGCAATTGCGCAAGCGTCGTTATTGTGTAGCCAGTTGCTCGACGCTAGCGCAGGTACGTAGCCTTTTAGAAAAAGATCATTTTGATCTTGTTTTCGCAGACATGTGCCTTCCTGATGGTCAGGGCATGGAGTTGCTCTCGCACACCCGCGCAAACAGCCCTAGAGTCGTCATGATGACCGGGCATGGGAGTGTTGAATGTGCCGTTAAATGCATGCAAATGGGTGCCTTTGATTATATTTTGAAGCCGTTTTCCGTTGAAAGCATTGAGCTCATTTTGAAAAAGGCGGAAAGTGCTCCTGAAAAAAACAGCCTGGCCATCAAAGCCTCTGAAGGGCAGGGCAGTCCCTTAATTGGTGAGAGCTCCTGCATGCTGCAGCTTAAAGCACTGATTGGCAAGGTATCTGCCACGGAGGCTACCGTCATGATTACCGGAGAAAATGGCACAGGAAAAGAGGAAGTTTCTAATGAAATCCATAGGCTTAGCTCGCTAAATCAAAAACCTTTTATTAAAATTAACTGTGCTGCGCTTTCAGAAAACCTGATTGAAAGTGAGCTTTTTGGCCATGAAAAAGGCTCCTTTACGGGAGCCAATCAAGCGCGCGAAGGACGCTTCGAGTCGGCCAATCATGGGACCCTTTTGCTGGACGAAATCGGAGAAATTTCTCCACGCATCCAAGCAAAACTCCTACGCGTGTTGCAAGAACATCAATTTGAACGCGTGGGCGGCAACAAAACCCTAAACGTGCAGGTCCGCTTGATTGCTTCAACGAACAAGGATTTACAAAAAGCCGTCGAATGCGGCGAATTCCGCGAAGACCTCTACTACCGACTCAACGTTTTTCCCATACAAGTCCCTCCCCTGCGCCAACGCGGTCAGGATATCCTTATATTGGCAGAACATTTTCTTCACGAATACGCTAATAAATATAACAAGATAATCCTCGGCTTCACCGATGAAGTTAGGGAAGCGCTCCTGCAATACCCTTGGCCCGGCAATGTGCGTCAGCTCCAAAATGCACTCTCACGGGCCATCATTTTGTCCGAAGAAGGTAAAAAAATGGACCTCCTCACGCTGGCCCTCACCCATCCTCAAAACGCTCACGACTCCTGTCCCATAAAAAGCCTCGAAGCCCTCGAGCGCGATCACATCCTCAGCGTCCTCTCCCAAAGCGGCGGTAGCCTCGAAAAAGCTGCCGACCTGCTGAAAATTAACACCCGCGTCCTACGCAACAAGCTGAAACTTTACCAGGCTGTGTAGGCCAGGGGGCGCTTGCGCCCCCTGGACCCCCCTAGGAAGGCGATTTTCATAAATGCTACGCATTTACAAAAATCGCCTTCCTAAGCGGAGACAAAGGGTTGTCTGATTCCGAAGGAATCTGTGGGGGGCTTAGTATATGCTACCAGGTAGCGATTTTATTAAAATGCATCGCATTTTATAAAATCGCTACCTGTAGGGGATCCTAAGGGGCATGAATGCCCCTTAGCCCCTTACCTCTTCACCTGGCACGAAACATTCCAATTCATCATGAACAGGCCAGCGCCGATGAAGCCGAAGACGACAAGCATGAAGAGCATGGCATCCCAGCCGAAGTTGTCGACCAAGGCGCCAATGCCTACGCCGGCAACGGCAGCGCCGAGGCCAGCGCCGAAGACGCCGGTGAAGCCAGCGGCAGCGCAAGCGGCTTTTTTCGAGCCGAACTCAGCAGCGGCAACGCCGACAAGGACTTGGGGGCCATAGATAAAGAAGCCCATAGCAATCATCAAAAGGGTGCTGAGCCAAGGGGTCGTCCCTGGAGCTAGCCAGAAGAGCAAAATGCCCACCGAGACGCACATCATGAACAAAAAGCCTACGCGACCTCTATAGCCAGCAAAGACGCGGTCTGAAAGCCAACCGGCTGCCACTCCGCCCAAAAGGCCTGCAAACTCAAAGGCTGTCGTATACCAACCCGCTTGTAACAGCGAAACGCCCTTAGCTTCTCGAAAATACGTAGGAGCCCAATAAATAATGCCATAACGAACAACGTAGACAAAAAAGTTAGCAAAACACACATTCCAAAGGTGTCTATTGGGCAATAAATACTTAAGGAAAATATTAAAAAAAGAAAGGTTTTCTTCTTCTTGATTCGATTGCACGCGGCGCGCCAGGCCTTCGTACTCCTCGATGGAGGGCAAGCCCAAGGACTCGGGCGTGTCCCTGAGGCGTTCAAAAATAAAGAAGGCCAAAAACACGCAGACGATTCCAGGGACAATAAAAGCATGGCGCCAAGAGTAATGCGTAACGAGCCAAGCGCCTGCTACCATAATGATACTGGCCCCTACTTGATGGGAGATATTGCATATCGCCCATTTAGTTCCGAGGTCACTGGGTCCATACCAACGGGTAAGCGTTCGCGTGCAAGACGGCCAACCCATCGACTGAAAACACTGATTGATCACGCAAAACACGCCTATGGTCCACAAAGTGTCTGAAAGCCCAATGGCAATATTGGCCAAGGCAGCCCCCAAAAGGCCTATCGACATAAAGTAGCGTGTGTTTGAGCGATCCGCCATCACGCCACTGATAAACTTAGAAACCCCATAAACAAGGGACCCCGTGGTGATGACGCTACCAATTTGCCATTTTTCGTAGCCAAGCTCCTTGAGCATTTGCGGCATGGCAATGGCAAAATTACTCCGCACCAAGTACATGGCCGCATAACCAACGATCAACGCGCACATCAGACGCATCCGCCAATAGGCGTAGCTTTGGTGCGTCTGTGTCTCTAGACCCGTGGAAGCAGTAGACTGTGTAATGAGCATAAAGATCTCCTAAACGATCGTACAGGAGTATACGATTGTGCTCCAGAAAACAAGCAAAATAAATTATGGCTTTAGGCTTGGGGGGAGGGAGGGCTTAGAATGGCCTCGAGCAGGGCATTGGTTTGGGCTTGGGCTTCCGGGGAGGAGGGGGGCAAGGGTAATGAAGTAATGCCTTGTTGGAAAAACTTTCCCTCCCCTTTTTGTACACGCAATTGCTAGCGATTTGACATTACACTAAGAGTCTTTGGCTCATTTTTCTCTAATTTCTCTGATGGAATGGAATCAATCCATGTTTTAAGAGTATCATTGCCCAACCCGTGAGGAATCGGGAAGCCTAAGCTTGCATTCACGGCAAGGAAAAGCGTCATTCCTTTTTGATGCAGCTGACGTAGCTCTGGATTCTCGCTAAAGCGTGCTGCATACATGATATTACGAAACGATTCACGGGTGCATAGTTCAAAAAGATTCATTAACTGTTTCTCTTCTAGCTTAATGACGCTAGACAGCAGATTTGCACTAGTCAAAGACCCCACGGCTTCTAAATTTTCGTGGATTAGTTTCAGTGTTGCCACAACAGATGCCTCGTTCGGAGTACTCGCTGCAGCAGCAATCTTCTCAATTTTAACATCTGTATCTGTTTTTAGAAGTCTTGTTTTAAGAGGCAGCAGCGCTTTGAGCGTTTGACCACTTTCAATAAATTTTTTGGGGCTGACACCTAATAATGTTTTTTGAGAAGAGATTTTAGATCCTTGAGAAGGAGTTTTGGTGAGCCTAAATTAAAGCGCCATTCGCACTCTTTCAAGAACAAATGAAAATGAGATCGGCAAATTCCGTTGTAAG
>JANYDI010000143.1 GCA_025363695.1 Opitutia bacterium | reverse complement strand
GCCCTGAAGGGGCGAATGCTTGTCAGCCCAGGGCTTTAGCCCTGGGTTTACGGTAAAAAACAAACCAGAGCCCTACAGGGGCGATTCATTAAACCTGATATATTGCATATGTTTAATTTTTAGATAAATTTGATACATTTTAATGAATCGCCCCTGTAGGGCTCTAAATCTTTTTTCCATGCCAAGACCCAGGGCTAAAGCCCTGGGCTGACAAGCATTCGCCCCTTCAGGGCTCTCATTTTGTGGTTTTTATAAATAGTTATATTGCTTAATTTCGATCCTGAAGGGATCTGGAGGGTGCCTTGTATCGCCCTACCCTGGTAGCGAATTGTTGAAAATGCGCAGCATTTTCACAATTCGCTACCAGTTAGGGGATCCAAGGGGCGCCAGCGCCCCTTGGCCTTTAAATTCTAAAAAAAAAATTTGACCTAAACGCCTCTGGCCGATTTGCTGCGTACTTGGAATGGGTCTTGCTTGGAGTTGGACCTAAGACGGGTTCAGAACCGGTCTTATTACTGGCATGAAAACGCTGATTATTGCAGAAAAGCCCAGCGTAGCTGCGGATCTGGCCAAGGCCTTGGGGAAGATCCCTAAAAAGGGAGATTTTTTTGAGGACGATAAGCTCGTGATTGCTTCGGCCTTGGGGCATCTGGTTGAGCTGTTTATGCCGCAGGACATCGATCCTAAGCTGAAATCTTGGCGCGCCCAATACCTTCCGATCATTCCTGAAAAATTTGGCCTCAAGCCGATAGACAAGGTCAAAAAGAAGTTTGATGAGCTCAAAAAGCTCATGAAACGCGAAGACGTGGAAGCCGTGGTCAATGGCTGTGACGCCGGGCGTGAAGGCGAATTGATTTTTAGTTACTTGTACGAGCTTTCGGGCTGTAAGAAACCCGTTTCACGCTTGTGGATGCAATCGATGACGGGTGAGGCAATACGCCAAGCCTATGCGCATCTGAAAAGCCGTGAAGACATGCGCCCTTTGGAGGATGCGGCTCGGTGTCGTTCGGAGTCCGATTGGCTTGTTGGCATCAATGGCACGCGTGCCGTTACGGGCAAACTTTTTGCCGGGCGTATGGGCCAGGTGGCTACCGTAGGACGTGTCCAAACGCCTACGCTGACGCTGGTTTTGGAGCGTCAACAAGCCATCGATGCCTTTAAGCCCAAAGATTACTGGCGCATTGTGGGCAAGTTTGGCATCCACAACGGCGAGTACGAAGGCCTGTATCAACGCCCTGACTTTAAAAAGGGCCTCTCTGAGCATGACCGCATAGACCGCATTTGGGAGGAAGCCCACGCCCTGCGTTTGGTGGAAGACCTGGGTAAAATTCCACAGGCCCTGGTTACTGAAGAAAAGAAGCGCAGCAAGCAAAGCCCGGCTCGGCTGTTTAACTTGACGGCGTTACAGCGCGAGGCCAATAGCCGTTTTGGCTTTCCGGCCGGTATGACCTTGAAGACAGCGCAGTCGCTCTACGAAAAGCATAAGGCCATCACCTACCCGCGTACGGATGCCAAGGCGCTGCCTCAGGACTATGAGGCGAATTGCTTAGGCGTTTTGCAGTCCTTCAAAGGCAGCGCCTACGAGGGCCATGCCCAACGCGTGCTCAAAAATAATTGGGTAAACCCGCAAAACCGCAGTATTTTTAACAATGCGGAAGTCAGTGACCACTTTGCGATTATCCCGACCGAGGAAGTCCCTAGCAAACTCAGTGAAGTAGAGGAAAAAATCTACGACCTGATTACACGGCGCTTTTTGGCCGTCTTCCATCCAGCGGCTGAATTTGACGTTACTACACGCCTGAGCGCCGTGGGGCCCCATGTCTTCAAGACCGAAGGCAAGGTCATGGTCGTGCCCGGCTGGACACTTGTCTACGAGCGCGAACAAGACAAGGAAGCCCTACCCGCTTTGGACCCGCAGGATGGGACGCCCCCCAAGGCCCAGGTTTTAGGCCTTGAAAACCAAAAGGACGT
The DNA here is from genome assembly GCA_025363695.1 of Opitutia bacterium. Lineage (GTDB taxonomy): Bacteria > Verrucomicrobiota > Verrucomicrobiia > Opitutales > JANYDI01 > JANYDI01. The sequence goes on along the minus strand of JANYDI010000143.1, from coordinate 2,463 downwards.
AACGCGTCCGCCGCCACGTTATACGGAAGCCACGCTTTTGGCCGCCATGGAAGGGGCTGGAAAACTGGTGGAAGATGAAGACTTTGCCCAGGCTATGCGCGGCAAGGGGCTGGGGACTCCGGCCACCCGCGCTCAGATCATCGATCACCTCATTGCTGAAAAATACATGGCACGCGAGGGCCGGGACCTCCTCCCTACCCCCAAGGCCGAGCAGTTGGTGACCTTCCTCAAGGCCATACAGGCCGAAAGCCTTACGAGCCCGACGCTCACGGGCGAATGGGAGCACCGTCTGCACCAAATCGAAACAGGAGCCCTAAGCCGCAAGGCCTTTATGGAGGCGATTTCCGAAATGACTCAAAAACTTGTACGTCAAGCCCTTGGCTTTAACGAAAAAGAATCCGCCATGGGACCCAGTGGGCTGATTTCACCCAGCGATGGTCGACCCATGCTCGAAACCCTGACCGCGTATCGCTCTGAAGATAACGGCTTTACGCTCTACAAAGTAATAGGCGGGCGCAAGTTTTCCGAAGCCGAGCTGGCCACGCTGATCAAGGACAAAAAAATCGGGCCGCTGGATGATTTCCGCTCAAAAGCTGGAAAGCCCTTTTGTGCGCTCCTCCAGCTGGATGAAAACGGCAAGGTGAAGTTTGTCTTTGACGCCGCTGATGGCTCAGAGGCCCAGGGCGCACAAGACCTGTCGACCTTTCCCGTGGTAGGCACCTGCCCCAAGGACCATGCGCCAGTTTACGAAACCCCCAATGCTTATATTTGCGCAAATCAGCCTGAGAAGAAATGCGATTTTCGGGTGGCGCACAAGCTCCTAGAATGCCCCTTGTCTACGGAGCAGTTTCAAAAGCTCTTGACTGAAAAAAAGACAGACCTGCTCGATAAGTTTCGCTCAAAGCGCACCAAGCGGCTCTTTTCAGCGCATCTGATCCTGAACCCGGATGGGACGATAGGATTTGAGTTTCCTCCGCGAGCCGGGCGAGGTGGGGAAAGGGGTACTCCTTAGGTGTTGAAAGTGAAAGGGCCAAGGGGAGCTAGCTCCCCTTAGGATCCCCTTTCCGATAGCGATTTATTAAAATACTACGTATTTTAAGTAAATCGCTATCGGGAAGCCTATACTAAGGCCTCCACAGATCGCTTTGCGATCGCTTTAGGGATGTGATTCCTCTGATTCCGAAGGAATCTGTGGGGGGCTTAGGATTTCCTTCCCGATAGGCGATTTTTATAAAATGCGCCAGCATTATTAAAAATCGCCTATCGGAAAGGGGATCCTAAGGGGCACTAGTGCCCCTTGGCCTTTCGCTTTCACAAATTCTTTGGATTTATCCTTGACAAGACTACGGCATGTGTGATTCGACTTATACTAACACCTAACGGGAGTTTTATGAAAAAAATACTTATGAAAAAACTATTGGTTATCTTGGCTTTTGGAATTTTGGGCTCAACGCGTGTATTTTCAGCGGGTTCAGATGTGAACCTGGGTTGGGATGCCGCTAAGAGCATGACACCGGCGTTGGAGCACACGATCAACGTTGCTCACGTGGATCCACAGAAAGAATTGATTGGTAAATCAGGGCCTTCGCCTTCTAATCAGGCATTGGTTGTTGTATTGACTCAAGAAGGTCCCTACGTGTTGATGTGCAAGGACTACGACCTCAGAACCTTGCCTGGAGGCCAGTTACGCCCTACTTATGGCGCGCTTAAAGCTTCGTTTGGGTTTGGTCTTCCCAAGGATCACGCCTTTCAGAACTCCTTTGAAGCCCTTGTACGCGGCCCAGCAAATACCGCTTTGTACCGTCTGTTTGACACTATGGACCTGAAGAATGTAAAAACTGCAAACTTTGTTTATTCGGAAGGAGGCCAAGGGTGGGGCCCAGCGGTAACGATACCGCTATTTCTGACAGGGAATAATGCCATCAAAATGGAGTTTGAGGAGGCTGAAAAAATACTCGCTGCGTTGAATCACAATGCCCATGAAGTCTTTGCTGCGAAAAGTGAGAGCGACACCCTGGCAGGACGCTTTAGGGATTTTAGCCTTATTCCACTAAAATCACTTTTAAAGACTGGCAGCGATCAACCCGCCGTCCTAGATGAAAGCCTGCTTGAAACGATCGAAGTAGATGGTCAGCTGGTTAAGCTTTGGGACGAAAGTCAAATGCGCAAAAATCTCCTGCCTCATGTGGGTGCGTTTACCTCGCAATTCTACGACAAGTAAAAAAGGGCCAAGGGGACGCTGTCCCCTTGGATCCCCTTTCCGATGGGCAATTTTACAAAATGCGCAAGCGCATTTATGGTAAAATTGCCCATCGGGATAGGATATACTACTTCCACTTCAAGCTTGGAAAACGAGCTCGTTCCGGTTGATAAACAATTATTTAAAAACAAACCACAAAATGAGAGCCCTGAAAGGGCGTCAGATACGTAGCCCAGGGCGTAAGCCCTGGGTTTACGGATGAA
>JANYDI010000132.1 GCA_025363695.1 Opitutia bacterium | reverse complement strand
GTGCATTGGGGGTTCAGGCAAGGAAGGGAAGTGCGTAGCGCACTACGGTGCGTGAGTCACTTCCATTCCGCAGCATCAACCCCCAATGTGCCCCTCAAACCATCCTAAGGGGCACGAGCGCCCCCTAGCCCTTTTTCATACTTTTTCATTGACATGCGCAACAAAATCATAAACATGGAGGCCCTAATGAAACACCTAAAACAGCTCTATTGCTTACTGCTGATAGTTTTTGCGTATTTACCTCTAGGAGCGATGGATCCCTTTGAGGACCCTCGCATCCAGGCGTATAAACGGGCTCGGGTGTGGTGCATCGAGGACAAAACGACAGGGGCCCAGATTTACCTTACGGGTACGCGTCATTCGGCGGAAGTCCCGGAGCGCAAGGGGCAACTGGAAAGGCTCTTGCCCTTATGCCAAGTTGTGTGCACGGAAACAAAATTGGGTATTTCGCAAATCTATGAAAGCGAAGGTGCTAGAGAAATTTTTAAAAACCCTGAGTATGCCGAGCTTTCTATCGACGAAATCATGGAAAAGCAAAGGGCCCAGGCTCCTGAACAAAAGACGAATTACCAGGCCATCGCTGACAACGTACGGGAATTAGGTACTGTCATAGAGGGCCTTAGGGCCCAATTGTCTGAGGAGGACAAGCGGCGTATCGATGATTTGCTTGAAAGGCAACGGCAAGCGCGTGAAAGCCGAGCGCCCACACGGCGTCTTGCGATGACCTTGTATGATTTAAGCAAGGATGCCTTAACGAGAGGTTTTTTTAAGCTAAAACTAAAAGACCTCAACATGCTTTTGGGTACCGAGGGCATGCTTGAGGAGCTCCTCAAGCGGCATCCTGGCATTGTTTGTGATCATCTTGAGGACCATGAGGCCCTTATCGATGCGATGGAAGCTGCCCTTAAGCGCTTGTTTCCTGACAGGATCCAGGAGGTATGGGCCCAGATAGATTTGAAAACGGAACCCCGGGCAAACGCGGCAAGCATAGAGCAGTTTTTACAAATGGATTACTATAACGAATTTTCCACAAGAGAGTTTGAGCACCTCGTGGTCTCGTTCAGGCAGGGTGAGGGCGAGCACGGGGTGCATTGGATTCCTGTCGCGTGCCTGCTGGCGCTGTATCCTGAACGCGAAAAACGCTGGCTAAAGGTTCTTGAAACTTTTCTGGCTGGGCCCAAAAGGACAGCGCTTGTGGCGGTGGGCGCTAATCATATCGACAGGCTGAAGGCAGCCTTTGAAGCGGATAAGGAACGTTATAGGGTTTCGCAGTGGCAGGAATAGCTCGTTAAATGATCCTCCTTCTGCTCATTCCCATCCTGCTGGTAACGCTGCTGGGCGCGCTGCTCCTGATGCGAGCACGGGAGCAGCTGGCAGGCTTGCGGGCAACCTTGGAGCAGAAGGATGTGCTTTTGAGCGGGGAAATTGCCAAAGGAGAAGCCCTTAGGAAACACTCCTTAGAGGCCCAGGAAGCGCTTTTTAACTTAAAATCTGAATACCTTCAGAGGGAAGCCCATAACAAGGCCTGCCTGGAACAGGCTCAGGAACAGCTCAAGCAGGTCGATGCGCTCAAAAAAGCCTTGAGCGAGCATTTTGAAACCCTATGCGCGAAGTCCTTACAAAGCAATACACAGGCGTTTTTGGACCTTGCCCAGGGGCAGTTCAAGCAGGCGCATGAACGCCACGTCGATGCGCAAACGCAAGGCAATGAGTCCCTTAGAGCCGTCATTAGCCCTATAAAGGAGACGCTCAAGGAAGTCCAAGAGCACGTTCAGGCGCTGGAAAAAACACGTTTAACGGCCTATGCCGGGCTGACGGAGCAAATCAAGCACTTGTTTGAGTCCGAACAAGCGCTCAAAGCCCAGACCGGCAACCTCGTCCAGGCCTTGCGCACCCCGCATGTCCGCGGCCAATGGGGGGAGTTGCAGCTGGAACGCGTTGTGGAGCTGGCCGGCATGGTTGAGCACTGCGATTTTTCCAAACAAGTAACAGCCAACCATGAAGATGGCCTGCAACGCCCAGACATGCTCGTGCGCCTGCCCAACGGCCGGAACATCGTGGTCGATGCCAAGGCGCCGCTGCTGGCTTACTTGGAATCCCTTGAATTACCCGATGGACCGGCTCATGATGAGGCCCTTAAATCACACGCCAGGCATATCCGAGAGCACATTACCAAGCTCGCCTCCAAAGCCTACTGGAAGCAATTTTCCCCCAGCCCTGAGTTTGTCGTGCTTTTTTTACCCGGAGAAGTGTTTTTCAGCGCCGCCCTAAAACAAGACCCCGAATTGCTCCAGTTTGGTATCCGAGAAAAAGTCATCCTCGCCACGCCCACCACCTTAGTGGCCCTCCTCAAGGCCGTTGCTTATGGTTGGCAACAAGCCAGCGTTGCCGAGCAAGCCCAGGCCATCAGCCAACTCGGGCGTGAACTTTACGAGCGTCTGGAGGTTTTGGCCGCTCACTTTTCCGCCATGGGTAAGCAGATCGAACGCACCGTCGACAGCTACAACAAGACCCTGCGCTGCGCTCAAACCCGCGTATTTGTCACCGCCAGGAAGCTACAATCTTTCCAGTTCAAGGACCAAAAAGCGATCCCAGAGCCGGAAATGATCGAAACCCGTGTGCTGTTTTAAGAGGTAAGGAGAAGGAGAAGGAGAAGGCCAAGAGGCGCTTGCGCCCCTTGGATCCCCTACTGGTAGCGAATTGTGA
>JANYDI010000123.1 GCA_025363695.1 Opitutia bacterium | reverse complement strand
AAGGTACTCCCGGATCGCTTTGCGATCTGTGGAGGCCTTAGTATAGGCTTCCCGATAGCGATTTATTAAAATATGTAATATTTTAATAAATCGCTATCGGAAAGGGGATCCTAAGGGGAGCTAGCTCCCCTTGGCCCTTTTCTGACGCCGTCCCAACCCCCAATGCCCCCCTCAAACCTAAACCTCTTTCATGAGAGCAGCCTCCGCCATCCGCATGATAAAGATATCATCTGGAGTTTTGTCATCAAAGCCGGTGAGGTGCAGCCAGCCATGGATCAGATAGAGGGTGATTTCTCTTTCGGTGCTATGGTTGTGATAGGGGGCTTCTTGCTCGGCGACTTCGACGCAGACGCAAATTTCACCTAGGCTGCCCATGCTTGGGTCGCCGGGGAAGGTAATGACGTCGGTAGGACTGGGGTCTTGAAAAAAGCGTTCATGCAGCTCGGAAATCTCCTTTGCATCCATAAAGACGACCGAGAGGGTCCAGTCGGTTTCTTTGTCTAAACCTAAAAGGTTGAGGATAGGGACGGTGCCGTTGAGTATCTGAAATAGGTTTTCGAGTCGTTCCGTTTTCCACTCAAAGCCCTCTACGTGACTACAAAATTCTACACTCAGTTTCATGGCAGTTCGAGTTGTTGACCAATTTTGAGGTCTTGGGGGTTTTTTAGGCCAGGATTGGCTTTAAGAATGTCTTGCCAGCGTTGCGTTGTGCCATAGGCTTTTTTGCTGATGGCCATGAGGGTATCCCCGGCTTCTACCGTGTGGGTGCGGATGAGCAGCGCTGGGGGAGTACTCCGTGGGGTTTGGCGGGCGCGTAGGGCGGGAGCTTCAGCGCTTGCTTTGTGTTCGGAGCGCTCAAGGCGTTCGCGTAAGCCCATAATCGTAGATTGCAGGTGTACATTGTCTTTGCGGGCTTGCTGTAACTGGCCCCAGAGCTCTTTTTGCGTAACGCTGTCCTCGGCTGGGCTCATGGGGAGCTGGCGTATGCATTCTTTTTGAGCTTTTAAAATCAATTCACGCACCAGTTCGGCCTGTTGGGCTTTGGGGGCTTGCTGCAAAAAACGCCTAAAATGGTGAATCGCCTCTATGGGGTCTTGGGCCTCATTGAGGTAGAGCAGTCCTGCCTCCAGGTGCGAGGCTGGCGCTTGCTTCAGCGTGTCTATCGCCTCCAAAAAGGCCAACAGGGCTTCCTGCGGGCGGCCTTCACGCTTGAGGCGTTGTGCCTTTTCATACGTAGCGCAGTGGGTTTCACTGGGAGGCAGTTTTTTGCACCCCGTAAGGACTACGAGGATAAACCCGATACTGTAACCAAAAAGTCCCATGCTGCCACGTTAGCATTCCTAGCTTTCTAAAACAAGAAAAAAACGAAGCTGCTTAAATAATATTGAACATCATCGTTATATTTGCTTTAATAGAATAATGATATGTTTTTTAAGACTAAGCGTGTTTGTATTCATTATTTTATCGTTAAACCTATCCTGCCTAAGCGGCGTGGGGGAAGAGGATCCAGCGCCTGAAGCTTTGATTGTAGGCATCACGGATCCTCATGCAGTCGAAGCGCGGTTCATGGATCAGGAATCCGTAATGGATCAGGATATTGTAAAACTCATGCATCCCGAGCTACGCGAACTTTCTATTTTATGGGGCTATCATTTAACGGATACCATTTTGCTGAGTTTGGCGCAGCATTGTAAGCACTTGCAGAAGTTGAGGCTTTTGGACTTTCATGCCCCTTCCTGTGAAAGCATTAAGGTTTTTGCAGAAGGCTGTCCGGAATTGAAATATATTGACATATCTAATTGCTACGAACTTCAAGATGCTGCCGTGGAGGCTTTGGCAAAAAATTGTAAAAATTTACGGAAAGTGAATTTTTGGGGTTGCAGTGATCTGACCGATCAAGCGTTGATCGCCTTGGCACAGAATGCCCTAGACCTGGAGAGCGTCAGCTTTGCCTGTTGCCATCGGGTGACTGATTTTGGAGTGCTTGAGTTGCTTGAGCGTCACCCAACGCTTACGAAGCTAGATTTAAGCTACTGTAGACACTTGACCTATGCAACGTTTAATGCTCTGGCCAAATATGGTAGCAAGCTGAAAAAGCTAGATTTATCGTATTGCGTTCGACTCTTAGATGCCGATCTGATAGCTCTGGCTCGGCATTGTCCAGGGCTCCAGGAGCTACGCATTAGGGGCTGTGTTCAACTTACGGATTCCGCTATCATGGCCCTGGTCCAGAATTGCAAGGGTTTGCAAAGAGTCGATGTTGCTTCTTGCCTTAACCTGACGGATGTCGCGGTGCTTGCCTTGGCGTGGCATTGCAAGGATTTGACTGAGTTATCTTTAAATCATTGTCCACGAATCACTCCTGCTGTTAAACGTGAAATCGAAGAAAGGAACCCAAAGATAGACATTTATTGAAAATAAGGCACTTTTTGGATTGCCAGCCGCGCAAAGAGAGGCACAGTCAAGCTTCGTGAAGTCTGCCTATAGTCTTTTTGAGCTGGTCTTGAGCCTTGGCCTCATAGCTGTGTTTTTTTGTTTTCTTGGATTTATCGCAACCCCCAAGATCCCTGAAAATTCCATGATGACGCTGCTGCACCAAGCTCGGCTGCGAGCGCTCAAAGCCCAAAAGCCCGTCGTGCTTTGTTTTGAGTCCCTCGAGCAAGAGCGTACACGCGTCCAACTCCTTGAAGGCGAAAAAGTCCTCATCGATACGCTGTTTTCAGCCGATTACTTCTTCGTGGCCAACTCCGGCAGGCCCCTCTATTACAGCGCCTGTCCAGGCCTCACCCATCGCATCGCCTTCACGCACGAGGGCCACCCCCAAAGCAGCTTTTGGGTCTTTAACGACGCAGGCCCGCAAGGGGGCATGCTTCCAGGTGGCGCCCGCGTAAGGGTTAAAGGGCTAAGGGGCGCTTGCGCCCCTTAGGATCCCCTTCCGATAGCGATTTATTAAAATGCTGGCGCATTTTAGATAAATCGCTATCGGGGAGGCGATCCTAAGTTCTGTGAAGAAAAAATCATCTGAGCCAAATTAGGGCGTGTCATCAATTAACAATATAACTATTTATTAAAACCACAAAATGAGAGCCCTGAAGGGGCGAATGCTTGTCAGCCCAGGGCTTTAGCCCTGGGTTTTGGCATGGAAAAAAGATTTAGAGCCCTACAGGGGCGATTCATTAAACCTGATATATTGTCCATAGTTGATTTTTAGATAAATTTGATGTATTTAATGAATCGCCCCTTCAGGGCTCTGGTTTGTGGTTTACCGTGAACCCAGGGCTAAAGCCCTGGGCTGACAAGTATTCGCCCCTTCAGGGCTCTCATTTTGTGGTTTGATTTTAAATAATTATTTATCAACCCTAACGGATCCATTAGAACAGGTTTTAAATTTAATTGATCACACGCCCTAATCTGCTAGGAATTCACGCTAGAGGTGTTCGATCGCGAAGCGATCTGTGGGGTGCCTTGTATCACCATACACGGTAGCAATTTACTTAAAATGCTTTGCATTTTAATAAATTGCTACCGTTAGGGGATCCAAGGGGAGCGAGCTCCCCTTGGCCCTTTAATTCACCGTTCCATGGCCACCAACGCCAACGCGATTTGATACCAAATCGCATCGCCGTCATCCAGGAAGCGCAGGGCGATCTTGTAGAGGTGGCGGGCCTTGTCGGCGTGGCCGCTTTCCAGCAGAACATCGGCAGCGGCCTTGAGCGCCAGGGCGTCATCCCGGGTAAAAACGGGCATGAGAGCCTCCGGCTCGGGGTCCTTGGCTATGAGGGCCGCAGGTGCCTCCACGGCCCTTACAACAGAGGGCGCAGGCGCTTCGGGAACGGCTATCGGCTGGGCCATGAGGGTGTCGTAGTCCGGGAAAACCGCGTCGGATTGCAGGTGAATGACCAGCGTGGGAGACACGCCATGCGTAAGCTGGCTGCCTGAAGGAGCCGTGGGCCGCTGGGAACGTTCATGAAAGGCGTGGGCGTGGGCAACGCAATCCATATAACGTTTAAGCTGTTGAGCTTCGTCATAAACAGCGAGGGCGTTTTCTACCGTTTCCAGAGCTTCGGGCTGGACTACCAGGCCATCGGAACGCTGTGCTTGGTGGATATCCTGTAAGGCTATGCGTAAAAACCCCCAAGACTCTTGTTTTTGCACCCAGGCCAAAAGCCCCCAAAGCGGCTGTTTTCCTTGAAGCCCTAGGAGTAGGTCAGCTTTGGGAGCTTCCGAAAGTTCCAGTTTTTGCCACCACAGTTGTAGGGCTTCGTCATAGTCAAAGGCGTCCTTGGGGGCCTCCTCAAAATAACGATAAATCGCTAAAAGGGCTTCCTGTGGATGTCCTAGCTTTTCCTGAACGGCCGCAACCCTGAGCCAAACCGAAGGGCTTTGGGGCAGCTTGTTGAGGTATTCCTGGTAATTTCGCAGGGCATTGCCCCAGTCCTTTTCCTCTTCATAAAGCGCTGCGCAACGCAAACGCAGTTGTAAGCGTGAGCCATCCAGCTGAATGGCCCTTTCTAGGTTCCAGGCCGCCTCCATCCAGTGTCCGCCTTGTTGCTCCCAATGGGCCAAAAGCTCAAAAAGCGCTGCCTTTTGTGGATACAGCTGGCTGAGTTTTTCTAGAGCCGCTAGGGCCTGCGTCTGTTTTCCTTCATACCACTGAGATTCTACCTTCTCGAGCTTCCTTTGGTACTTTTGCTCGGCATTTTGGCAACCCACCAAAAAGAGGAGTATCGCAAGCTTAAGGATCTTAGGTTTCATAAAAAAAGTGCTTTGTACTTGCCACAAAAGCAGGAACCCCTACAGTGTAGGGAAATGCCAGCACCTGTGTCAAGCAAACAATCCCCACTCACGCTCGTACGGCGTTTGCGACGCTTGCGCGAACACCCGGGTGTGCGCGGCCTGGTCCAGGAAACTCGCCTAGCGCCGACGGATTTCATCATGCCTTTTTTTATCACGGAAGGCCCTAAGGAAGCCCTTGAGGCGCTGCCTGGGCAGTGGCGTTTACCCATCGAAGACCTGCTCAAACACTGCGAACAACTGGTGAACTTAGGTATTTTGGGCTTGTGTCTGTTCCCGTGCTTGGGCCCCAAGTACAAAACCCCCTGCGCCAGCGCCGCCCTGGATCCAGACGGCCTGGTGGTACGCGCCCTTTTGGCCGTAAAGGCGGCCTTTCCCCAGCTGGTGCTTATGAGCGATGTCGCCCTGGACCCCTATACTGACCATGGGCACGACGGCCTTCTTTGCCCTCAGGGCCACGTAGACAACGATGCCACCGTGCAGCAGCTTTGCCAAGTAGCCGTCCTGCATGCCCAAGCGGGAGCCGACTGGGTGGGCCCCTCGGACATGATGGATGGCCGCGTAGGCGCCATCCGTAGGGCTTTAGATAAATCAGGCCATGAACGCACAGGGATTATCAGCTATAGCGCTAAATTTTCCTCTGCCTATTACGGACCTTTTCGCCAAGCTCTCGGTAATAAAGAAAAGAGGGCGCTCGATAAACGCAGCTATCAGCTCGACCCCGCCAATGGCCGTCAAGCCTTACTCGAAGCCCAACTCGATGAGGACGAGGGCGCTGACATCCTTCTGGTCAAGCCCGCAGGCCTATACCTGGACGTCATTAGCCAATTGCGACAAAAAACCCTTCTGCCCATAGCCGCCTACCAAGTCTCCGGTGAGTATGCCCAGATCCACGCCGCTGCCCAAAGAGGCTGGCTCGACCTAAACGCCTGCATGCATGAGTCCCTCCTGGCCATTAAACGCGCCGGCGCAGAGGTGATATTGAGTTATTTTGCTGTAGAGGCGGTTAAAGGGCTAAGGAGTTTTTAACGTTGAAAGTTAAGGGGCTAAGGGGCGCTTGCGCCCCTTAGGATCCCCTACAGGTAGCGATTTTACGAAATACTGCGTATTTCGATAAAATCGCTACCTGGTAGGATATACTAAGCCCCCCACAGATCGCGAAGCGATCGATTTTAAGGATATATAATTATTTATTAAAACCACACTTTAAGAGGCCTGAAGGGCCGGCAGATCGTAGCCCAGG
>JANYDI010000108.1 GCA_025363695.1 Opitutia bacterium | reverse complement strand
CCCCAAGATCCTGACGGTCCTTCGACCTATCCTAAGGACGGCATCACTCCTACTCTTTCACTCTTGCCCACCATTTTGGTTTTTTCAAGATTGGATTTTTCGTTTTTCAACATACAATCCTAAGGGGCGCAAGCGCCCCTTAGCCCTTGGCCCTTCAAATAAAACTTGACCCGCTGCTATCATTAGTTTTTCATATTAGGCATAGAATTATGGATAAGCAATTTTCAGACGTTGGGCTTATTGGGCTGGCCGTCATGGGGCAAAATCTTGCCCTCAACATGGCGGATCATGGATTTAAGGTTTCGGTTTACAACCGGACAACGAGTAAAATGGAGGCCTTTTTGGCTCAAAACGCTGGGACGCCTGGAGGCCTTTGTGGCTTTGGAGAGCTGGGTGACTTTGTAAAAAGCCTTAAGCGCCCGCGCAAGATCGTCATCATGGTCCAAGCGGGGCCTGGGACGGATGCCGTAATTGACTCCTTGGTACCGCTACTGGAAACGGGCGACATCGTTGTCGATGGCGGAAATGCCAAGTGGACCGATACGATGCGCCGTGAGGCGGCTCTAAAGACAGCGGGCCTGCGCTTTATTGGTTCAGGTGTTTCGGGTGGTGAGGAAGGGGCGCGCTTTGGCCCGTCCTTGATGCCGGGGGGGGACCCAGAGGCCTATGCGCACTTGAAGCCCATATGGGATGCCATTGCGGCCAAAGTAGACTCGAAAACCGGAGAGCCGCTCTCAGGCGCTCGTCCCGGGCATCCGATCCAAGGCGGCGTGCCCTGTAATGCTTATATCGGTACCAATGGCGCCGGGCATTACGTGAAGATGGTCCACAATGGCATTGAATACGGAGACATGCAGCTGATATCCGAGGGCTACGCGATTATGCGAGACCTCTTGAGCTTAGCGGCCCCTTCGATGGGAAAAGTCTTTGAGGACTGGAACTCCGGCGTGCTGCGCTCCTTTTTAATAGGGGTGGCCGCAGAGGTGCTCAAGCAAAAGGATCCTTCCGGGAAGGGCTTTTTGGTGGATTTCATCGTCGATGCGGCTCAGCAAAAAGGAACCGGAAAATGGACGGCGATGCACGCGTTGGATATGGGGACCGCAGCGCCCACGATCGCCAGCGCTGTGTTTGCCCGCTGTATGAGCAGCCTGCGGACTGAGCGCCTTGAGGCTTCGGCGATTCTCAAGGGGCCCAAGGTCCTCGTTTCAGATCCCGATGTGAACGGCATTATTAACGACATCCATGAAGCGCTCTATTGCTCCAAGATTTGCTCCTATGCCCAAGGGTTTCATATTCTCCAGGAGGCCCAAAAACTCTATGACTGGAAGTTTAATTTTGGTGAAATTGCCCAAATTTGGCGCGGCGGATGCATCATTCGAGCTGCCTTTCTCCAGAAAATCACCGAAGCCTACGAACGCAACCCCAAGCTCTCAAATTTGCTTTTAGATCCGTATTTCTGCGATGCCCTCCACCGCGGCCAAGCCGGCTGGCGTCGCATCGTCGCCTTGTGCGCCGAGCATGGCATTTATGCTCCTAATTTTTATTCAGCCCTGGCTTACTACGATGGTCTGCGTAATCCTGCCTTGCCGCTGAATCTGCTGCAGGGCTTACGGGACTACTTCGGGGCCCATACCTACGAACGCATCGATGCCCCCGCAGGCCAGCATTTTCACCTGGATTGGCAGCATCCGTCGCGCCCCCAAAGGGTAGTATAGGGAGCTTGTGTTTTGGGTTGATGCTGCGTCGCTGCAGCCCTCGAGTGCAAAAGCACACGTCGGGCTTAGCTCCTTGCCTGAACCTCAAAACACAAGCTCCTTACCTCGCGGTGGGGGGAGGTAAATACTTTGTCAGGGATTGCAAAGGTATTTGGTCAACAGCCTGTTGACCAATTAGGCTTAGGTTATATTAGGTTCTGTGAAGAAATATTAATATAAGTATTTATTAATACCACACTTAAGGAGGCCTGAAGGGCCGGCAGATCGTAGCCCAGGGCGTAAGCCCTGGGTCCTGGATGGAAAATAAACTGGAGCCCTACAGGGGCGGCACTCCTATTGACCTTCTGAGTGCCGCCCCTGTAGGGCTCAAAAAATTTCACCGTAAACCTAGGGCTTACGCCCTAG
>JANYDI010000092.1 GCA_025363695.1 Opitutia bacterium | reverse complement strand
CCGTTCGTACTTACACTTTGCAATGTATTGAGTGGGAGCGTACCCAGTTCGCTTCGGTCTTTTTGACCAATCAGTTAAATCGGTATCACTCCTACTCTTTCACCCTTGCCTATCTTTCAGGATTTTTCAAGATACAATCTGGAGGGGGCCTTAGTATCCACCTACCCTGGTAGCGATTTTGCCAAAATACGTAGTATTTCACAAAATCGCTACCTGTAGGGGATCCTAAGGCGCGAGCGCCCGCAAGCGCCCCTTGGCCCTTTAAACCTTTAACTCCTTGGCCCTTTAACTTTCTTATTGTCAACGGCCGCAACCCCGCCTAGGCTCTTGGGCTATATGGCTAAGACGATCGGCGTGGTGGAGATAGGGACGGCCAAGGTGGCTGTCCTCGTGGGGGTGGTGTCTGGAGCTGAGCGCATGGAAATTGTGGGGGCTGCGATGGAGCCTTCGCAGGGGATTAAAAAAGGAGAGGTCGTGGACCTTAAGGCCGCTAGTGAGGCCGTCCATGCGGCTTTGCAGAGGGCTGAGCAGCAATCCGGGCGGCGCTTGGAGCGCGTGTGTCTGGCGCAAACGGGTGGGCATGTGCGCGGGAGCCTGAGTCGGGGTCGTGTCCAGGTGAGCGCTGCGGATAACTGCGTGAGCCAAAAGGACATCCGCAGAGCCATTGAGGAATCCCGTAGCAAGGAGCTGGACCCCAACCGTGTCTTTATTCATCATATTCGGACGCCCTTTTTACTCGATGGACGCTGGGTTCAGGAACCTTTGGGCATGCAAGGGCAGTGGCTGGAGGCCGTGTACTGGTCTGTCCATGCGCAGGCTTCGAGCGTGAGCGATGCTATCCATGGGGTCAATGCTTATGGCGTGAAGGTCGACGAAGTGCTGCTTTCCAGCATCGGGTCGGCCCTGGCTGTGACGGCGCCTCAGGAGCGTGATCAGGGGGTTTTGGTGCTCGATATCGGTGCTGGCACGACGGATTATGCCTTGTACCAAGAGGGTTTTTTGAGGGAAACCGGGGTTTTGCCCGTAGGCGGTGAGCATATTACCAATGATTTAAGCCTCGGCCTGCGCATCTCCCGAAAAGAAGCGGAAACCCTCAAACGCCGTCATGCTCGGGCTTGCTTGGAGGCGGCCCCAGGCAAGGTTTTTGCAGATGTCAGCATCGGGGACCGAAAGCTCACACGCAAGGGCATGGATACCATCGTGCACGCCCGCGTTCAGGAACTTTTTAGCCTGTTGGCAGATCGTCTCAAGGGCGTTTTAACGGTAAAGCAGCTGCCTGCCGGCGTGGTTTTAACGGGAGGCACAAGCCTGTTGCCGCAAATAGAAGTGTTGGCTGCGGAAACCCTGGGGGTCACGACGCGCCTGGGGGAACTGCCTTCCTGGGTGAGCAAGGAACTACAAAGCCCCGAATGGGCAACGGTTTTGGGGCTGCTCTATTGCGTGTGGACCCAAGGAACAGGAGCCCGGGAAAAGGGTAGTGGCTTTTGGGGGCAATTGGGGCGCTTTTTGGTTTCCTTACCTAACTTTTCGTAAAATTATGGAACTTTTTGAAGCAGGAGCTCCCGTCCGTATCCGTATTTTAGGGGTAGGCGGCGCCGGGCAAAACCATTTAGACGCGCTGCAGCCCTTTGAGGATGCGGGTATTGAGCTTTTGGCGGTCAATACCGACTTGCGGGCGCTGGGGCGTTGCCGCGTGACTGACAAGCTTTGCGTTGGGCAAGAAACGCTCAAAGGCCTGGGGGCCGGCGGCCAGCTACGTTTAGCTCAGGCTGCGGCTTTGAAGGATTTAGAGGCGCTGCAGGCTTGCGTGGCTGGCGTCGACGTCGTGTGCCTGCTAAGCGGCCTAGGCGGCGGCACAGGAGGCGCCTTGGCACCGATGCTCGCAGAGTTAGCTGCTCAAAACGGCGCCTTTGTCATCGCCTTTGCGAGCCTGCCTTTTCCCTTTGAAGGTACGGAACGCCATAAAACTGCGGAAGAAAGCCTCGTTGCCTTGCGAGCCGCCTGCGACCTCGTAGTGCCGCTGCCCAATGCGCTTTTGTTGCAACAAGCCAGTGATCAAAGCAGCATCCTTGAAGCCTTTGCGGAAGGGACGCGCTGGGTTGATAGCGCGTTAAAGGCCTTGTGCCGGCTTTTACTGCGCCCGGCTTTGATTAATTTGGAATTGAGCCACCTGAAGGAAACCTTCAAAGTCCACGGCGGCCGGACGCTCTTTGGTATCGGCTCAGGCCGCGGGCCTCAGGCCGTCTATGAAGCGCTAGAATCCCTAAAGCTCTGCCCTTTGCTGCATATTCCCGAGGCCGCCCAAAAAGCCGATCGCCTGCTGATTCAATGTTTAGCAGGTCCGAATATTACCCTTGCCGAACTGCAGCTTTTAGCTAAGGATCTGACCAAATACTACCAAAGCCACCAGCAAACCCTCTTAGCGCTTGCGATTGATGAGCAGTACGGCGACACCTTGCAGCTGTGCGTCTTGGGCACGACCGTCCTAGGCCAGCGCCAAACCGTGCGTCGCCGCAACTGGAGCGCCCAAGAACCCACAGAAGTCTCCAAAACCCCAGGCAAACCCACGCAAGCGCATTTTGAATTTTTTGAAAACCCAGGCCGCGGCATCTTTGAGGCCACCAGCCCGAATTGGCACCAAGAAGAGGACCTGGATGTGCCGGCGTACCTACGTAGAGGAGTAAAGATAACTTTTTAGGGCCAAGGGGCGCTTGCGGGCGCGCGCGCCTTAGGATCCCCTACAGGTAGCGAATTATTAAAATACTGCGTATTTTAGATAAATCGCTACCATACAGGGAGATACAAGAAACCCTCCAGGATCGCTTCGCGATCGTTAAACCCCCACTTTCAAGGCAGTTCTGGGAGTACACTTCGATCGCTTCGCGATCTGTGGAGGCCTTAGAATACCCAATTCCCGATGGGCAATTTTATCAAAATGCGCTTGCGCATTTTGTAAAATTGCCCATCGGAAAGGGGATCCTAAGGGGCGCCAGCGCCCCTTAG
>JANYDI010000091.1 GCA_025363695.1 Opitutia bacterium | reverse complement strand
CCGTTCGTACTTACACTTTGCAATGTATTGAGTGGGAGCGTACCCAGTTCGCTTCGGTCTTTTTGACCAATCAGTTAAATCGGTATCACTCCTACTCTTTCACCCTTGCCTATCTTTCAGGATTTTTCAAGATACAATCTGTGGGGGCCTTAGTATAGGCTTCCCGATAGCGATTTATTATAAATGCATTAGCATTTTAATAAATCGCTATCGGAAAGGGGATCCTAAGGGGCACGAGTGCCCCTTGGCCCTTTATATCAAACCAAGAAGTACCCCCTCTGCTTCTCTGACACCACCATCCCCAGGTGCTCCATGACGCGCAACAGGTCCTCCCAGAGGGCGCGCTTGGCGCTCAGGGAGGGGTTGTGGAGCAGATAGCTGGGGTGATAGGTGACGACCAGGGGGGTCCCGTTGAAGTCAAAAACTTGCCCACGTAGGCGGCTCATGGGGGCTTCTCCTTGGGGGCCTAGGAGGCCCTTGGCAGCAGTGGCTCCCAGGGCGATCACGACTTTGGGGCGGACAATGGCGAGTTGGCCTTTTAGATAGGGTAGGCAGGCGCTGATTTCTTCAGTTGTGGGGGGGCGGTTGCCGGTGGGGGTGGGCATGGGCGGTCGGTAGTTCATGATATTACCGATATATACCTGAGCACGGCTGAGCCCCATGGCTTCAATAATCCGGGTAAGGAGTTTCCCTGCTGGGCCGACAAAGGGTTCTCCCTGGAGTTCTTCCTCCGCGCCTGGGGCTTCCCCACAAAAAAACAAATCGGCATCCAGATTTCCCACGCCAAAAACAATCTGCTTACCTGGCTTGACTTGGGCCAGAAAAGTCGGGCAGCTTAGGACTTCCTGACGCAGGGCTTCCCAGCGTGCTTGTTTGCTGCCTTCGGAGCTTTCTGGCTTGGGTGCTAGCGGCAGGGCGCTTTTGGGGGCAGGGGGCGCTTGGTCTTTGAGCTTCTTAAGGGTTTTGGGCTCAATAAAAACGCGCGAAACGCCTGCATCCTTCATAGCCCTAAAAACGTCGACGAGGGTGATTTTCATGCCTTCACGCTTACCGCAAGGAGCCAAAAAGTCAAGAGGCTTCGTTGTTTTTAGGCTTTACATTGAAGGTTGGGGCCGGTAGAAGTGAGGTCTGTGGATATTTTTGTAGACCGTAGAATGACGATGAGCCGCATACCCAACTTAATTACCTTGTCGCGCATTCCCATGCTTTTTGTGGTCGTGACCCTGATGTATATGCCTTGGCATGGAGCCATGACGCTCGCCTTTGGGTTGTTTGTGGTTGCCGCCGTGACCGATTGGCTGGATGGCTTTATTGCCCGGCGGATGAATACGGTTTCACGCTTTGGGACCTTGATGGACGCCCTGAGCGATAAAGTATTTATTTTAGGACTCTTTGTAGCCATGCTCAAGGGCCTGCCAGGCTGGGCCATGCCCTGCGTATTGCTGATGATTACACGCGAGTTCCTGGTCACGGGCTTGCGCTTGGTAGCGATGGCCAACGGGTCTGTCTTAGCCGCTCAAAAAATGGGAAAGCTTAAGACGGTCTTACAAAGCGTTAGCATTGGCTGCCTAATGGCGTATTGGAGCGCTGCTTTTGACCTGGGGCTAGCCTTTCCAAAGGTTTTTTACGATGCCTTTTACGCCTTTTCCTTGAGCGTGTTTATCTTGGCCACCCTGCTTACCGTGATCACAGGCATTGCTTACGGTATGCAACATTGGCGTTTATTGATGTCCGAATCATGAAAACAAATTCTAGAGGAATCCCCGCCTGGGCCTGGCTATTACCCAAGCGCTGGGCTTGTTGGCTAGCGACCTTAGGCCCCTTAGGGCCCTTAGGGCCTTGTAAGGCTCCTGGGACTTTCGGGTCTTTAGCCGGACTCATTTACTATACGGTCTTTTTTTATACCCTTTCACCGCTGCCCTACCTGTTGTTTTTGGCGCTGACGTCGTTTTTGGCCATCGGTATTTGCGGCGTTGCTGAAGTCTACTTCAAGGCCAAGGATCCCGGCTACATTATTCTAGATGAGTTCGTCGCTATGCCTTTGTGTTTCCTCTTTCTTAAGCCACGATGGCCGCTCATCCTTATAGGCTTTGCCGTGTTTCGTTTTTTTGATATCCTTAAACCGCTAGGCATCCGCAAAATCCAAAAACTCCCGGCCGGCTATGGCGTTGTCCTCGACGACTTGGCCGCGGCAGGAGCAACGTGCATTGCCTTACATTGGCTTAGCAGGGTAGCAGGTTAAGGGCTAAGGGGCGCTTGCGCCCCTTAGGATCCCCTTTCCGATGGGCAATTTTAAAATACTACGTATTTTGAAAATTGCCCATCGGGGAAGGATATACTAAGGCCTCCACAGATCACTTCGCGATCGCTTTAGGGTGGTGTCCTTAGTTAATTATATAACTATTTATTAAAACCACAAAATGAGAGCCCTACAGGGGCGAATGTTTGTCAGCCCAGGGCGTAAGCCCTGGGTTTACGGTAAAAAAAGATTTAGAGCCCTACAGGGGCGATTCAACTAAAATGTATCAAGTTTATCTAAAAATCAACTATGGGCAATATATCAGGTTTAATGAATCGCCCCTGTAGGGCTCTAAATTACTTACCAATTGTACCCAGGGCGACCCAAGAGTCGCCCTGGGCTAGGGTGTTAATTCTGATGTTATTTTTGCCTTTTAAAATCACATGGATCTAAGTCGTTTATCAATAACAAACCACAAAATGAGAGCCCTGAAGGGGCGAATGCTTGTCAGCCCAGGGCTTTAGCCCTGGGTTTTGGCATGGAAAAAAGATTTAGAGCCCTACAGGGGCGATTCATTAAAATATATCAAATTTATCTAAAAATTAACTATGCGCGATATATCAGGTTTAATGAATCGCCCTTACAGGGCTCTGGTTTGTTTTTTACCCGTAAACCCAGGGCTAAAGCCCTGGGCTGACAAGCATTCGCCCCTACAGGGCTCTCATTATCCGTTTTAAATCAGTAAATTAGATCACTTTCGATGGCTGAGGACTACAGCCCTTCCAGATTTGATGTGATTTTAAAAGACAAAAATAGCATCAGAATTAACACCCTAGCCCTGGGCTATCATCCTTCGCCCCTTCAGGGCTCTCATTTTGTGGCTTTTAATAGATAGTTATATTATTAATTGATCACACGCCCTAAGATACACTCGGATCGCGAAGCGATCCGGAGGGGCCTTAGTATCACCCTTCCCGATAGGCAATTTTACCAAAATGCGCTAGCATTTTGTAAAATTGCCTATCGGTAGGGGATCCTAAGGGGCGCAAGCGCCCCTTAGCCCTTTATACTTGCCTTCCTATGCAACTTTTACTACAAGAGCCCCTTGGGCCCAAGACGACCTTAGGGGTTGGCGGTGTGGCGGATTATTATGCCTTGCCGGTGGATTTTTTGAGCTTGCAGGCCTTGCTGAGCGACCTGTGGGCCCGGAAGATCCCGCTGTACCTTTTGGGGCGCGGGAGCAATGTGTTGGTGAGCGATGCGGGGTTTCGGGGCTGCGTTATCCAGCTGCAGGGAGCCTTTTGGACGCAATGTAACTTTATATCGGATAGCCAAGTGCGGGTGGGTCCGGGCTTGAGGTTGAAGGCGTTTTGCGCCCAGGTGGCCAAGCGCGGCTGGTCAGGATTTGAATTTTTGGAGGGCATTCCTGGCGGCATCGGCGGGGCCTTAGCGATGAATGCGGGCGCCATGGGTTCCTGGATCCACGCGCATCTGGAATGGGTCCAGACCCTAGATTATGACGGGACTGCACGGACCTGGACGGCTGAGGAGCTAGCTGCCGGCTATCGGAGTTGCCCGGCGCTCAAGAGCCGCGTCGTGACCGCTGCGCAATGCCTGCGTCCTGCCCAAGCGAGTGCTGAAAGCATTGCTGCGACGATGGCTGCGATGGCCCTTCAGCGTAAAAACAGCCAGCCTCAGGGAGCCAGCGCCGGCTGCATTTTTAAAAACCCTGGACCTGGGCGTCTGGGAGCCGGTGCGCTCATCGACAGCCTGGGCCTCAAGGGCTTTAGCCTCGGCGGGGCCACGATTTCCGAAAAACACGCCAACTTTATTGTCACGCGCCCAGGAGCCCGTTGTGAGGACGTCTTGGCCCTCATCGCCCATGTTCAAGCGGCAGTCCTTCAGTATCATGGCGTCGAACTCGAGCTCGAAGTCCAACGCCTCGGCGAGTAGGGGGAGGTAGGGAAGTTTCAAGGGGGAACAGAGTTCCCCCTTGACCCCCTTTGGGGTGCGATTTTGCGAAATGCTGCGCATTTCAGCAAAATCGCACCCTAAAGGGGGTCAAGTTTGGTCTTTTATGGGTCGATGTCTATGGGAGCATGGGAAGCCTTAGGGCGTAAGCTCTGGGTTAGGGTGTTAATTCTGATGCTATTTTTGTCTTTTAAGATCACATGGATCTAAGTTGTTTATCAATAACAATCCACAAAATGAGAGCCCTGAAGGGGCGAATGATGGCATCCGCAGTTTGGGTCGCAGCCGTCGAGGCTTGCAGCATCGAGCACGAGGGTCACCCCGGATTCTTGCGAAGCCTCATGCCATCGATGGTGCTCGCGGGCTTCGAGGGCGTCGGCCACC
>JANYDI010000086.1 GCA_025363695.1 Opitutia bacterium | reverse complement strand
TTTTTGAGCCCTACAGGGGCGACACTCGTATTCAAATTCTGAGTGCCGCCCTTACAGGGCTCCGGTTTGTTTTTCATATCAAACCCAGGGCTTACGCCCTGGGCTACGATATGCCGGCCTTTCAGGCCTCCTTATGTGTGGTTTGATCAATGACTTAGATGAGACTTAATGGATGACACGCCCTAATTTGGCTCAGATGATTTTTCCTTCACAGAACCTAAATACTATAATAAAAAATTCATTTTTTCAATGTCTTTTCTTGACCTTTTCAAAAAGATTTGCATCCTGGGTGCGTGCGGATAGGGTCCGCGCATAGCTTATGATTAGTTTTTTACTTGCCTTCTTTTCTTTTGTCCTGGTGTTGATCTGCTTTTTCCTGGTGTTGGTGGTGCTCATGCAAAAGCCCAGCGCCAGTTCGGGCGTGGGGGCGTCTATGGGTGCTGGGGCTGTTGAGTCAGCCTTTGGAGCGCAGGGGCAGTCGGTGCTCTCCCGGGCCACGCTCTACGCCATTACGGCCTTTTTCGTGCTGGCCTTTGCGCTTTACTTGGGGATGCTCAAGCGCGGCTATGGGAAGCACACGCGCTTGCAGGAGCTCCCTAAGCTTGAGGGCTTGGCGACGCCCAGAACTGCCGTGAACCCACCGGCACCCAGCGCAGAGGCCGTTAGTGAGCAAGAAAGCGATTTCCCTTGAAAACACGACAAACAGGGCTCTTTTTTGCGACAAAACTCGTCCTTTTTTGCGTTTTTTGCCCCATTTGGGTTCTTTTTGCGGATGAAGCTGCTGAAGGGAAAACAGCCCAGGAGTGGTTAAACGCCCTGCAATCCAGCACGCAGATCGATGCCTTTGACCTCGTGTTTAAACGCAAACGCTCGGGCCAAGCTACCGAAACCGCCCAAGGACAACTCCGCTTAGGCCCTGAAGCCCATAGGCGCTGCTTTACCCTGGACACCCCCAAAGGCGAGCAGATCTTTATTACACAAGACGGAAAAACGATCCTATGGGACAACCCTTTAGCGCCCCATACCTTCTTTTTTGGCAGCCTTGACCTCTTTGACCTCGGCACTCCCTACTTATTTTGGGAACCCAGCGGCCCAGGCACCCTGACCGAACGCAGTGGCCTCAAAACCTACTGCCTCAGCGTTCAGTCTCCCCACAAGGACAGCCCAGTCCAAAAAGTCACCCTCTATATAGAAGCCCGTCACGGCTACCTCAAAAAAGCCGTCTATTACGATGCCCATGACGCCCCCTTGGGCAGCTTCCAGGTCCTCAGTATTCAAAAAAAGCCCCCTTACTACCCCACCCGCCTCCAGTGGTCCAAGAATGACGAAAAAATAGAAATCATACTCGGTTTGAGGGGTGCATTGGGGGTGGATGCTGCGTCATGGAAGTGACTCACGCACCGTAGTGCGCTACGCACTTCCCTTCCTTGCCTGCACCCCCAATGCACCCCTCAAACTAGCTCGAAGCAGTTCGAAAAATACACCCGGATCGCTTCGCGATCTGTGGAGGCCTTAGTATAGGCTTCCCGATAGCGATTTTGCCAAAATACGTAGTATTTTGCAAAATCGCTATCGGAAAGGGGATCCTAAGGGGAGCCAGCTCCCCTTGGCCCTTTCCTTTTCTTCCCTTTCAACTTTATCAACTTTAGTATTGACGTGAGATAGGAATTCTTTGACGGTTAGCGCGCGGCCTTTCTTTTGGGCAGAAAAAGCAAATTTATGATCTCGGTCAACGTAAAAAACCTCGTAAAGAGCTTTGGTGGGGTGGTCGCGCTGGACCATGTCAGCTTAGAGATAGAAGCTGGAGAGCTTTTTTTCCTGCTTGGCCCTAGCGGCTGTGGTAAGACGACGTTTTTGCGTTCGTTAGCGGGTTTTTATACACCAGATTCTGGGAAAATTTTCTTTGGTGAGCGAGACGTCACGCGGCTGGAGCCGCACAAGCGCAAGACGGGGATGATGTTCCAAAGCTATGCGCTGTGGCCGCATATGACTGTGGCGCAAAACGTTGCCTTTGGGCTGGAGCAGCAAAAAGTCTCGCGCGATGAAATTACACGCCGTGTTCAGGAGGCCCTTGAGACGGTCCAAATGGGTGCCTATGCGGAACGCAAGCCTAACCAGCTTTCGGGAGGCCAGCAGCAGCGCATTGCCTTGGCGCGAGCCCTTGTGGTGCGCCCGCGCTGCCTTTTGCTTGATGAGCCGCTGTCTAACCTCGATGCGCGTTTGCGCTTTGAGATGCGCAATGAAATTCGGCGCGTCTGCAAGGAGTACGAGTTGACAACGATTTATGTCACGCACGATCAAAAGGAAGCCCTGTCGATTGCGGATCGTCTGGCCGTTTTTAATGCCGGTAAAATCCTGCAAGTCGGTACGCCTATTGAGGTCTACAAACGCCCCAATAGCCGCTTTGTCGCCAGTTTTATCGGCGTCACGAACTTCGTAGAAGGCACGCTTATGAACGTGGGCGGCGGCGAAGGCCTCGTAAACACGGCCATAGGGCCCTTTAATGGCGTGCTTGCGGACCCCGCGCACCCCCCCAAAGAGGGCGACACGGTCTGGCTTTCTATCCGCCCGGAATGCATCCGCTTAGAAAAAAACCCCATCGAGGGTAATTGCTTCAGGGGCGACATTGGTAAAGCGGTTTATTACGGCGAACTGGCCCACTATAAGATACAAAGCCAAGGCCTTTCCTTGAAGGCTTCGGAGCTGAACCCTTCGCACCTGAGTCGCAGCGAACAGCATGACCTTTTTGCCTGGGTAGACTCGGATGACGTGGTGATCCTTAGCCATTAGCCTTCGCCATGAATAAAAAAGCTTTTATCTTCCTGAGCCTCTTCGCCATCCTGGCCCTTCCCTTTTTGCTGCGTAAAAAACGTGATTATGAAAAATCAGACCTCACCCTGACCATCATCACGCCGCATACGGAATCGATTCGCTACGAATACGCCTTGGGCTTCAAAAAGTGGTACTATCAGCGCACGGGCCAAAAAGTCCAGGTCGATTGGCGTACCCTGGGCGGCACTAGCGAGCTGTTTAACTACGTCAACTCCAGCTACTTACACGCGTTTAGGTATCATTGGGAGTCCGTTCTTAAAAAGCCCTGGAGCCTAGAAATCCAAGAAGCTTTTTCGGACCCTAAAATCGTTTTGCCTCAGACGCCTGAAGCCGACACTCCTGCTCAGGCCGCTCGGCGTTCCTTCCTCGCTTGCGATGTCGGGATCAATATTGACCTCATTTTTGGCGGTGGGGCTGTAGACTTTATCCTCCAAGCCCAAGGCGGCCATCTGGTCCCTTCAGGTATTTTGCAACTACATCCTGAATGGTTTGGCGGGGAAAACGGCATTCCTGAAATTTTCTGCGGGGATCGCTTCTGGGACCACGAAGGCCGCTGGGTCGGCGCCGCCCTTTCTAGCTTTGGCATCGTCTATAATCGCGATGCCCTTAAACGCCTGCACTATAAGGGGATCCCCGATGACTGGTGTGACTTTGCCAATCCTTTGTTTTTTGGTGAAGTCGCCCTGGCTGACCCTACTAAAAGCGGTGTTTTTAACAAGGCTTTTGAAATCATTATTCAACAACAAATGCAAGCCTGTGTAGCCAAGAATAACCAACTCGGCCTGCCAGAAGCCCAGGCCCAAGGCATCCGTGATGGCTGGCTTGCGGCCATGCATATTCTCCAACTCGCCGCCGCCAATGCGCGCTATTTTACCGATGCCGCTGGAAAACCCATTCTGGACGTCTCTCAGCAAGACGCCGCCATCGGCATGGGGATTGACTTCTACGGCCGCTTCCAAGCCGGCAGCATCGCCCAACGCGGCGCCGACCCCCATCGTTTTAGCTACATCGCACCCAAAAGCGGTTCACCGCTCTCGGTAGATCCTATCGGCATCCTGCGCGGTGCCGCCCACAAGGAGCTGGCATTATCCTTTATGGAATACGTCCTGAGCCTAGACGGCCAAAAGCTCATACGCTATCGCCCTGGCGTCCCCGGAGGCCCCGAGCACTATACCCTGCGCCGCCCCCCCATACGCAAGGAAATGTATGAGTCCGTCCATGATCCCTTCACCGAAGACCCCGGCATCAACCCCTACCGCTTAACCAACGAATTCCTCTACCACCCCGAATGGACCAAAAACACCTTCGACGCTATACGCTTCATCTTCAAAGTCGCCTTCATCGACGTCCACCGTGAACTGCGTGAAGCCTGGGGCGCCATCATCCAAGCCCGCAAAGAAGGCCGTACCCAAGCCGCCGACAGAGCCCAAGACCTCCTCACCGACCTTGACCCCGTCAGCTACCAACGCGTCCAAGACACCATCAGCCCAGCCCTGAGCTGCCGCGACCGCATCGTCGAGGTCCGCCTCGCCGATCACCTCTCCCGTACCTTCCGTAAACAATACCGCAATGCGTATGTGCTGGCGAAGTATAGTTAAAGGGCTAAGGGGCACGAGTGCCCCTTAGGATCCCCTTTCCGATAGGCGATTTTTAAAAATGCTGCGCATTTTATAAAAATCGCCTATCGGGGAGGGTGATACTAAGGCCCCACACGATCGCTTCGCGATCCGGGTGCATTCTTAGTAGATTGTTATATTGTTATTTGATCAGGAACACGCCTGAAGGACTTCCTTGTTTTTTAGAATAATGTCACGAAATTTAGAATCACAGCCTTGCCAATCGACCAAGTCTACTTTATAAGGCAAATCAGAGAGCTCAAAATCTTCCTCAAGGGCAGCAAATTCCGAAGAGGACATAGGCTCCATAAAGCACAGGTCTAGATCGGAAAATTTTTTTGGCTGGCCATGAACCCGTGAACCAAACGCATAAAAAGTACGGGGATATCTTCTAAGGATATTCCTGATAATGGACAAATGATTTAACTCAACCTTCATGAATCTCTAAACTATCTATAAATTTTTTGATCTCCTCGGAGAAAGAAGAACATACCGACAATACATTTTCGGCCTCGCTTTCATTATAAGTGTGAACCGTTAAATTACGCTTTCTCAGAAAATCAAACCAAGGCTCAGGGTCATCGATGAGCCCTTCCAACGCTGCCGCACGAAAAGTTTCCTTGGGTGAGTTTACCGTCAAGCCGCGCTCGGCTAAAATCCGGCGCATCACCTTCCAAGCCAGTTCAAAACTGTACTCAAAGGCCTGAATGATGCCAGCTTTTTCCTGCTCTGTGCTGAAATGGCCGCGAAAGGATTCAAACCTTTGAACCGCCCGCAACAGGGGCTCTATATTGTTTTCTCCTACAAACATAAACCCAAAAAATCTGTGGGGATCTTAGTATACGCTTCCCGATAGCGATTTTTATAAAATGCGCAGCATTTATAAAAATCGCTATCGGAAAGGGGATCCTAAGGCGCGCGCGCCCGCGAGTGCCTCTTAGCCCTTTTCCCAAGCCTGGCACTTTTTTTACCAAAATGCAAGCCAATAAAAAATCAAGTAAAACGGAAGGCCTAGACGTGCTGTACTGGCGGCAAACGCTGGGCAAGAGCCTGAAAATCCGTGTTACGCCGAAGGCATCTCGGGAGCGTATTGTGCTGGAAACGCAACCTGATGGCACGCAAAAAATTCGGGTATACGTCACCTGTGTTGCTGAGGATGGGAAGGCCAATGAAGCGGTTTTGGCGCTCTTAGCCAAGGAGTTAGGCTTGGCCAAAGGCGCCTTGAGTATTTCACAGGGGTCTACCGGTAGAGATAAAGTGATTCGCGTGGATGAAAATTCCTATTGACTGCCATGGGCGAATCGCTACCATAGCTGCGGTATGGCTGATTTCAAAAAGATTTTTCAAAAACAAGACCTCGGGCTGCTGCTCGTGCGGCTCATGATGGGTATCATCCTCATTGTACACGGCATCCTACATTTGACGGGAAAGGGGGGCTCGCTTGAGTCCTTTGGCAAGACCTTGTCCGTCTTTGGCATCGCGCAATGGCCGCTGTTTTGGGGCATCTTCATGTCTGTGATCGAAATTTTAGTCGGAGCCTGCTTGATTATTGGGTTTTTCGCCCGCCTAGGTATTTTTTTGATTTCCTTAATCACCTTGGCTTCTGTGATCTTTGCCGTCCAAAACGGCGTAGGCTTTGCTGGGCTTATCGATTTACCCTGCTTCAGAGATCTCCTCCTGTTGCCCTTTATTTTCATTGGCTCAGGAGCCTATAGCTATGATAAATCATAATACCCTTGTCGGCCATGACGCAACGTACCCTTCAGCACAGCATTACCATTGAGGGCAAGGCCCTGCATACCGGACAGCAGGTCACTCTGGTCTTACATCCGGCCCCGGTGGATCATGGTATCGTGTTTTGCCGCAAGGACTTAGAAGGCCGCCCAACCCTCAAGCCCGGCCTGGATGCCACCGGAGACCTTGTCCGCAATACCTCTTTGTGCAAAGATGGCATCCAAATCCATACCGTTGAGCACATCCTAAGCGCCCTCAATGGCTGCGGCGTACGTAATGCTTTTTTGGAGCTGGATGGCCCCGAGCCTCCGGTTTTGGACGGTTCAGCCAAAGGCTTTGTTGAGCGTATTTTGGCTACAGGCATCCAGGACCAAGGCGTCCCGCAGCCCATTTTTGTCCTCAAGGAAGCCCTGTCCGTCATCGAAGGCGATCGTTCCATCATCGCCCTGCCCTACGACGGCCTCAAAATCACCTGCACCTCCCTGGATGACCGCGGGCGCCACACGCAGCATTTCTCGATAGATATTGACCAAAATACTTACATTCGCGAAATTGCCCCTGCCCGGACTTTTGCGCTCTACGAGGACGTAGAGTCCCTCCTGAGTATGGGTAAAATCAAGGGCGCCAGCCTGGATTCTGGCATCCTTCTTAAGGATAACGACATCCTCTCCAGTGAACCCCTGCGCTTTGAAAACGAATTCGTTAGGCATAAAATCTTAGACATTTTAGGTGATATTGCCCTTTTGGGCGTCCCCATAAAGGCCCATATCATTGCTATCAAACCCGGGCATGCCATCAACGCCACCTTCACCAACAAGCTCAGAAAAGCGTACACGGAAAGTATTTCGGACTCCCTGAACATCACCGAGATCCTCAAGTATCTCCCCCATCGCTACCCCTTCATGCTCGTAGACCGCGTCCTGAGCATCCAGGAAAATAGCCTCGTAGCCCTCAAATGCGTTTCCTTTAACGAACCCTACTTCCAAGGGCACTTCCCCGGGAAACCCGTCATGCCCGGCGTCCTCCAAATCGAAGCCATGGCCCAGGCCGCAGGCATCCTCATGCTACGCCAAGTCTCAGCTGCCGGCAAGCTCACCTTCTTTATGAGCTGCGATAAAGTTAAGTTCCGCCGCGTTGTCGAACCCGGCGACCAACTCCATATCCATGTCCAACTCCACCGCCTGCGCCAAAACCGCGTCGCCATCGCCTCAGGCCAATGCTTCGTCCAAGACCACCTCGTCTCCTCCGCCGAAATGATGTTCACGTTACAGTAGGGCTAAGGGGGAAAGGGTCAGGGGGCTAAGGGGCGCTTGCGCCCCTTAGGAGCCCCTACCGATAGGCAATTTTACAAAATGCTAGCGCATTTTAATAAAATTGCCTATCGGGGAGGGCATACTAAGCCCTCCACAGATTCCTTCGGAATCGAATCTAAGCAATGTAATTATTTATTAAAACTACACATAAGGAGGCCTGAAGGGCCGGCATATGGATAGCCCAGGGCGTAAGCCCTGGGTTTGGCATGGAAAACAAACTGGAGCCCTATAAGGGCGGCACTAAAACGTGAATACGAGTATCGCCCCTGTAGGGCTCAAAATCTTTTTTCACCCTTAAACCCAGGGCTTACGCCCTGGGCTATCCATATGCCGGCCTTTCAGGCCTCCTTATGTGTGGTTTGATGATAGCTTAATTGTTCACACGTCCTAAGAGCCTCCAAAATATTCGATCGCGAAGCGATCTGTGGGGAGCCTTGTATCGCCTCCCCGATAGGCGATTTTTATAAAATGCGCTAGCATTTTTAAAAATCGCCTATCGGAGGGGATCCAAGGGGCGCAAGCGCCCCTTGGCCTTTTCCTTAGCCCCTTAGCCCTTCACTCCCCTGGCTACCAGCGAACTAGCGGCGCTGAGGGTCAAGTCGGCAACGGAGCAGCGAGCAAGAGCGCTGAGCGG
>JANYDI010000048.1 GCA_025363695.1 Opitutia bacterium | reverse complement strand
TCGAGATGCTCGGTGCCATTTGTCTGCCAATCCTCTCACTCCTCTTCGAGAAATTGGAGGCAGAAAAATGGATTGTTGCTGTTGGCAGCGGCAGCTCTCATGGGATCGGCCGTGTCAGGAGGACGGCGCTGAAAGTCGTCTGGGAAATGGTTTTTCCAGCGGTGGCAGCCGGTCGTGGCGAGGTCGCACAGCGACCACACAAGGGCCAGCACTGGCGGGTGGAGTCGCCCTGGGCTATCCATCATTCGCCCCTTCAGGGCTCTCATTTTGTGGATTGTTATTGATAAACGACTTAGATCCATGTGATTTTTAAAGGCAAAAATAGCATCAGAATTAACACCCTAGCCCTGGGCTATCATCATTCGCCCCTGTGGGGCTCTCATTTTGTGGTTTTAATAAATAACTCCATTGAAAAATCGATCGCGAAGCGATCTGTGGGGCGCCTTGTATTGCCTCACCTGGTAGCGAATTGCTGAAAATGCGTAGCATTTTCACAATTCGCTACCAGTTAGGGGATCCAAGGGGAGCTAGCTCCCCTTGGCCCTTTCCTTTCAACACTTTTTTTGATTTGACAAAATTTGTATTGAGTACAACGCTCAAATCATGACCATGAGCAGCATGAAAACGCTTTATTTACTTGCGGCCTTTTTCCTGACTACTTGCCTGATGGCCGTGGGGGAGCACGACGAAGCGGGTGAGCTTTGCGCCACAGAAGTGGACTTTTCTGAGGCACCCGACATGTGTTCCCGTATGGAGCGCATGCTTTCTGCAGAAATCATAGTCATGATTTATGAACAGCTTACGGAAGCCACAGACAGGCAAAGCTTTTCGTATACAAGCAAATACCTGTGTTCCTTGAGGCCTGCATTAAAAAAGGTAAGCGTACAAGGCATTCAAGGGCTTTACCTGATCTTTGAAAAAGGACCTCGTAGCTTCCTGGATCTGAGTGGGCCGATGGATTTGGAGCTTCAGATTGAAGAAAACGGTGAAGCCATAAAGTTTATCAGACCCAGGGAAACGCAAGTAAAGCTACTGCGTGTGACTTCGGGTTATCGACTTAGCGATGCAGACCTGGCAGCCCTGGCGCCTGGATTAATAAATCTGGAAAGTCTTGATTTTCGTAATCATTCACCCTTGACCAACGCAGGGCTGCAGTGTCTCCCCAGACAATTACGGCGCCTCCGTCTGAATGGCTGTTGTCTTCTGACCGACGCGGGTCTGGAAGTTCTGCTAAGGTTCACTCAGTTGCAGCGTCTCCGTTTGCACGATTTCAACCAAGTAAGCGATGCAGGGCTGGCTCATCTGACAGCATTAACGCAGTTGGAACGCCTTGATCTGAGTGGTTGTCGCAGACTGATCGGGCAAGGCCTAGGTCACATGAGTAAATGGCCGCAGTTGCGGCGCCTGCATTTGTGGAATTGCGAAAACCTAGGCGATGCATCCGTGGTTCACCTGGCAAGATTGACGCAGTTAGAATCTCTCGCCTTGGCTGGTACTCCGGCGACTGACACAGGCATGGAGGCCCTGACAGGGTTAACGCAGTTGCGACGCCTCTATCTATGGGGGCGTGTAAGCGATACAGGCCTGAGGCGTCTGGCGGAATTGACCCAGTTGCAGTTCCTCAGTCTGTGTGGCTGCAGACAAGTGACCGATGTAGGCGTGGCTCACCTGGTGGCTTTAACGCAGCTACGAAGCCTTTGCCTTTCTTATTGCGAGCACGTGACCGATGCGAGCTTAGCTGCCTTGACAGCGTTAACGCAACTGCGGCACCTGGATCTATTTTGCTGCAAACGAGTGACCGATACAGGGCTGGCTTACCTGGCAAACCTGCCGCAGTTAGAGTCCCTCAACGTGTCTGGGTGTAGCGTCACCCAAGCAGGCATAGATGCCCTCAAGCAACGCTGTCCAAACTTGAAAATAACACCTTCGGAGTCCTTTGAAATAGGTTCTCTTGGAATGGATTCCCTTGAAACCGCTTGGAGTTTTGTGTGGTCTAGAGCGCTGACCTTGCTAAATGACCTAATTAATTAGGTTCTGTGAAGGAAATTTTTTTAAAATAGAGCTCTTGCATAACCCTAGGGCGTGTGATCGATTAAATTTAAAACCTGTTTTAAGGAATCTGTTAGGGTTGATAAATTCTATTAATTTAACCAATAATCAAGATCACACTTTAGGAGGCCTGAAGGGCCGGCAGATCGTAGCCCAGGGCGTAAGCCCTGGGTTTACGGGTGAAATTTTTTTGAGCCCTACAGGGGCGACACTCGTATTCACGTTCTGAGTGCCGCCCTTACAGGGCTCCGGTTTTTTTTCATG
>JANYDI010000036.1 GCA_025363695.1 Opitutia bacterium | reverse complement strand
GCCCTGGGCTATCATCCTTCGCCCCTTCAGGGCTCTCATTTTGTGGATTGAATTTAGTAATGTTAGATCACTTTCAACACTAGAGGGATACAGCCCTTCCAGATTTGATGTGATTTTAAGAGGCAAAAATAGCATCAGAATTAACACCCTAGCCCTGGGCTATCATCCTTCGGCCTTTCAGGCCTCCTTAAGTGTGGTTTTGATAAATGCTTATATCAATATTTCTTCACAGAACCTAAGCCCCCACAGATCCCTTCGGGATCAGGGGAGTATTTTTCGAACTGCGTTGGAATGGGAGTTTTAGCGGAGGAATTTTGAGCGCGGACAAGGAACCTAGCGCGACGTGTGCTTTTGCACTCGAGCGCGAAGGTGACACAGTCCCCGTTCAAAAGGCCCCGCTAAAACTCCCATTCGGGGATCCTAAGGGGATCACAGCGCCCCTTAGCCCTTTTCCTTTCAACCCTAATGTACCGGCCCCAACACAATTCTCATCCCCACATGCGGGAAGCGAGCCGCTGGGAACAGCCCGCTGCGGGCGGCGCTGCGAGCGCGATCGGCCCATTCGCTATAGTTACCGCCGCGAACAACGTACTCACGGCCTTCTAGCGTGCCGACAGGGTCCTGAACGGACTTGCCGGGTAGGCGCGCCTTGTAGGCCTCAAGGCCCCATTCGCTGACGTTGCCATGCATGTCATGCAGCCCAAAGGCATTGGGTGAAAAGGCACCTACAGGCGTGGTTTCGGGCTGGGCTTTGTTTTCCTCCATGCGTGGGGTGTCCGGATAAACGCCTCGGAAGTTCCCTTGGTGCAGCTTGGCGGTGGGGCCAAAGCTGAAGGCTTCGGAACTACCGGCTCGAGCGGCGTATTCCCACTCGGCTTCCGTGGGTAAACGGTACCCATAGCCTTCAGGGACGCGTCCCATGGCGGCTTCGGCTTGCGTGAGCTTTTGACAAAACAATACGGCCTCATCATGCGTAAGGGATTCTACGGGCCGATTATCGCCCTTGAAGTGGCTCGGGTTATCCTTCATGATTTGGCGATACTGAGCCTGCGTGACTTCGTAGGTCCCCATCCAAAAACCGTAAGTCAGGGTGACTTTCGTTAGCGGCCCTTCTTCGGGAAGCCGTTCCATCTCGCTGCGCGGGCTGCCCATGTCAAAAACTCCCGGATGCAGCCAGGTGAGCGCCAAAGTGTACTCGGGCAGGACGTAGTCCTTGCCTTTTTCAGGCGGAATTATGGACCTAAGCGTGACTTTCCATACGGATTCCTGCTTGGGCTTGAGGTTCAGCGCTTGATGCTCCGGATAATAGCCCGGGACGCTCAGGTCCAAAAGGTAGTCCTGATTGGCCCTCAGTGAGAAGCTGCCATCGGCCTGAGGTACGAGCTTAAACTCTCCAAAGTGAAGCGTAAAGGGCTTAGCAGGCTCAAGGACAAGTTTGAGCGTGGCGGGATAGGGCGACAGCTTGGCAATGACGTCCGTAGACTCGTTTTCACGCACCATAAAGCGGACACCCGTGGGCTTGCAGTCGGGGTGGCGCAAAACAACACTGTGTTGCCCTTCGATCAGGTCTGGAATGTGCAGCTCCTTAAAGGGCTCAGGGGAGCCCTCGTCAAACTGAAGGGTAAGCGCTTTGCTGTATTCTGGGCGCCAAGGCCCTTCGTCCCAAAACAGGGAAAGCAGGGCTGAGCCGACTCGAGCCTTGAGCGTCCCTAAGTCGAGGGGTAAATTTTGCCCAGCGGACAGCATGAGGGTCTTTTCCAAAGAATAGTAGCCCTTGAGGTCGGCCCTGACCTTTACGTTCCTTCTGGCCTCAAGATCCTTGACCAGCACCGGGCTTTTGCCGACTTCCTTAGCGTCGATGAAGATGCTAGCGCCTTGCGGAGTCGTGGTTACCGAGAGGCTCCCAGGACTCATTTCAAGCCTACAGACCTTGCTGAAAGTCCCTTCTGCAGGGATGATGACTCCGGAAAGCTGCATAGGCTCGTAGTTTTCCTGTTTGAGTGAAAGCTCGTAGGGCTGCCCCTTATTTAGCCTATTCTCCAGCAAAAGACGGCCGTCTTGGGTCGCTTGGCCTTCAAAAACAAGGGCTCCTTTGGCGTCCTTAATACTCACCTGAGCTAAGGGCGTTGTAGAGAGGTCCAGGACGCCCCAGTCGGTATCGAGGCTCACGGTAAGCTCCATAGGCGCTTGGGTCAGCGAAATACTATTGCGTTTAGGGCGGAAATTTGGAGCACTGACCACAAAAGCGTAATCTCCCGGGTCTAAGGCAAACTTCAGCAGCCCTTCTTTGGCCTCAAAGGGCTGCGTCATGCCTGAAAAAAGGACATGCGCCCCCGCAGGCACATGCAACGTGAGGCTTGGCTGCTTGCCAGGAGCCACCAAGGCAATCACGCTGGCGGAGGGCTTGAGGTTTTTTTTGCTTTTGAACCCGAAGGCAAAAATTAGCCCTAGGCCCACAACAAACAGAGCCCCAAGCGCAAGCCCTCTTTGGAGCTTTTGGGATAGCCGTGGCTTCGCAGAGGGCTGCGGGGCTTCTTCAGCGGCCTGGATAGGCCTGGCGCTGTCGGCTTGCTTAACTTCCTCCCCAGCAGCATAACGAGCCACTAGCCCTTCTAGATTTTCAAGGTCTTCCAGGAGCACTTGGGCTGTTGGGTAACGTTCTGCAAGGTCTTTACTCAGGCATTTTTGAAGCAGAATATCCCAGCCCGCAGACAGCCCTTTGACGCAAGCAGACACGGGAACATAGGTCCCTTCGTGGTTCATAGCCTGGCCGGTAAGCAAGAAATAAAGCGTCAAGCCCAGCGCGTAGATATCTTCTCGTTGATCGATATACTCGTTACGAGCCCGCTGAGCCGAAAAAACATCCAGCTCTGAAATAAAAAAACGCTTATCCCCGGCCTTAACGGGAAGGACCGCCTGAGAGACGATCTGTTCAAAAAAATCCTTCCCCATCAAGGGCTCTAGGCCAAAGGCTGCGATTTTGAGCTGTTGCTTGGCATCGATCAGCCATTGTCCCGGAATGAGACCAAAATGGTAAACACCCTCCCCGTGCGCATAGACCAAAGCCGTTACCGCCTGGAGCGCTAAAGCTGTTACCGTAGGGCCATCAAAAAGCGCCCCCAAGGGAGCCTCTGGCTCCTGTGCCTTGGGTTTTGTTTCAGGCGCGGCACTTTTGAGCTTGAGTTTTTTAGACGGAGCCGCCCCTTCTTCAGGCAGCAATGGGGGCACACTGGGAGCTTGCGGATTGAGCTTCTTGCCCAGCAGAGCCTCAATACGGTCACTAAGGCTCTCAGCGGCATAGCCCTCATACAGCAGGCATAGGCGTCCAGCAATTTCTTCGCAGCCCAGCAACTTCAGCACATGGGGGTGATCCAAGCCGCTGAGCTTTGGAAGCTCTTGCTCTAGGAACTTCTTAAACCGCTCATCCTCGCAACAACGCTTAGGAAGCACGCCCAGACAGAACGCCTTCCCGTCACCATCCTTTACCGCGTACAGGCCCCCCAACAGGCTATAATTTAACACATCTAGCACTTGGTATTTACCAAGAGCCTCTCCAGCGTGCAGTAATTCGTCGTCTCGTATGGAAATATTGCGGAATGAAGTCATGGTGACAAAAAAGCAAAAATAGAATAAATTTCTATAGCCTAAAGATAGACACATAAACAACTTATGTCAAGGTTGAGGCATAAGATCTTGCGTTTTTAATTAATAACGGGCTCTCGTCATTGATATTTTCTTCCATGATAAATCAAGGTTCGTAAATAAAGGATTGACGCGCAGCTTTAAAACCCCTACTCTAGGGTAACCTTTTATTAAGTGCTCTATGAAAAACAACACGATAACCTATCTATTAACAGCCATGGCCCTTGCTGGCGTAGCCTCCTGCGCGCACGCCAAGCAGCAAAAGTCTTCTAAGCAAGAACCTCTGAAAATCGTGGGGTACCACGGCGGTAAGATCTTTGAAGGCTATCCTTTGGCTAAGGACAAAAATGAAGAAATCAGGAACGAAGAGCAAAAGCTTTTCAAGTACCTACAAACCCTTCAGGTGCGTCGCAATGTGATGGAAGAGGAGTTTAACATCGAGCGGTCACAACTCGACTCGAATGTCCTCACCGAAGACAAGAAGACTGAAATCAGGACCTTACTGGCCAAAAAAGCCGAGGAAATCCAAAAACTAGACCGCGAAGCCATGGCGTACCGCACGGATTCTGTCCGCAGCCTGGAGATGCGTGGCCAGGAAGCCAAGGCTAACCTCATGGACAACATGACCAAGGCCGTCAGCAAAATTTGCAAAGAAAACAAGGTAGGCCTCGCCATCGACACGGGCAACCCCTCCCTTACCCTCTTCTCTGAAGGCGTTGAAGACATCACCGAGGAAACACTCGCCTTGCTCACCAAGCAATATAACGACGCTAAGGAAGAAGAAAAAGCAGCAAGCGAAGAAGGCTCTGAGGAAGCAGTAGAACCTGAAGATTTAGAAAAGAGCTAAGAGGCGCTCGCGCCCCTTAGTATCCCCTTTCCGATAGGCAATTTTACAAAATGCTAGCGCATTTTGATAAAATTGCCTATCGGGAAGCCTATACTAAGGCCTCCCACGATCGCGAAGCGATCCGGGTGTATTTTTAGAACTGCTTCGAGCCGGTTTGAGGGGTGCATTGGGGGTTCAGGCAAGGAAGGGAAGTGCGTAGCGCACTACGGTGCGTGAGTCACTTCCATTCCGCAGCATCAACCCCCAATGTGCCCCTCAAACCAGCCCCTTGGCCCTTTCTAACTGCTGTCATGGAATACACGCTTAAAGCCCTTTGCGCCTTGATTCCCGAGGGCCAGCTCTCGGGCTACACGGACGCTACGCTTTGCGGCATTGCCTCCCTTGAAGGAGCCCAGCTTGGAGACCTTAGCTTTTTAAGTAACCTCAAGTACAAAAAGCACCTAGCGCTGTCAAAGGCCTCCGTTGTGCTGATTCCAAAAGCCTTTGAGGCTGACCCGCTCCCCAATCAGGCCTACCTACAGGTCCCCAACCCCTCGTTGGCATTGGCAAAAGTGTGCGCGGATATCGAAAGAACCCTGACGCCCGCCCACAGGCCTGGCATACACCCTTCAGCCATCGTAGCTCCCAGCGCCGTCGTAGACCCCAGCGCCTACGTAGGCCCCCTGTGCGTCATTGAAGCCCAGGCCAAGATAGCCGCTGACGCGGTCCTACAGTCGCACGTATTCATCGGCCAAGGCGCGCAGATAGGCTCCCGCAGCTGGCTGTTTTCGGGCGTCCGCGTGCTAGAGCGCTGCTGCGTAGGCTCCGACGTCCGCATTCACAGCAATGCCGTCATCGGTTCTGATGGCTATGGCTATGAATTTCATGAAGGCAAATACCTCAAGCTGCCCCAAATCGGCAACGTCATCATCGAGGATTGGGTGGAAATCGGCGCCAATACCACGATAGATCGAGGCCGCTTTGGCGCCACCCACATCCAGGAAGGCACTAAAATAGATAATCTGGTGCAAATCGCACACAACGTTGTCATCGGGAAAAACTGCCTCATCGTCGCCCAAGCCGGCATTGCCGGAAGCACGCACCTCGAAGACTACGTCGTCGTCGGCGGACAAGCCGGCATTGCAGGCCACCTCAACATCGGCCAAGGCAGCCAAATCGGTGCCCAGTCCGGCCTCAACCACAACCTCGACCCCAAGAGCTTTGTCCGCGGCACCCCCGCCCTCCCCTTCATGGCCGCTCATCGCATCGACATCCTTAAGCAAAGACTCCCGGATTTGTTCAAGAGGGTGGAGCGGTTGGAGAAGTGAGATAGGCGAAGAACCAGGGGGCGCTTGCGCCCCCTGGACCCC
>JANYDI010000031.1 GCA_025363695.1 Opitutia bacterium | reverse complement strand
CAAAACCCAGGGCTTACGCCCTGGGCTGACAAGCATTCGCCCCTTCAGGGCTCTCATTTTGTGGTTTGATTGCTAAAGGGTTGTTAATCAAGTACTTAAGTCACTTTCAAGGCTAGAGGAGCAGGTTAATTTAAAATGAGGACACGCCTTAGTATTTGATCACCAGCCCTATTGACCTGCTAGAAATTTACACTAGCTCGATTCCGTAGGAATCTGTGAGGGGCTTAGTATATGCTTCCCGATGGGCGATTTTCCTAAAATGCGTTAGCATTTTAGAAAATCGCCCATCGGAAAGGGGATCCTAAGGGGCGCCAGCGCCCCTTAGCCCTTTAACTTTCAACACCAGCACCCTTCCATCCTATCCACTTAAAAAACCGCTCGCCGAGTAACAAGAACACCGGCGTGAGCAGCAGCGTAAGCAGCGTCGAGAAGGCTACCCCGAAGGCAATGGAGATGGAGAGCTGGACCCACCATTGGGTGGAGGGGGAGCCGTGGGAGAGGTGGCGATTGACAAAGTCGACATCCAGTTGGAAGACCATGGGCAGTAGGCCCAGAACGGTGCTAAAGGCCGTGAGGAAGACGGGCCGTAGCCGCTGGGCGCCTGTATGGAGGATGGCGTCTATGATTTCCATGCCTTTTTCTCGACATTTATTATAGGTATCAATGAGGATGATGTTGTTGGTGACGACGATCCCTGCCAAGGAAATCACGCCGATTCCGTTCATGACGATACCAAAGGGTTGGCCCGTAATCAGGAGGCCTAGGAGCACGCCTACGGTGGAAAAGGCCACAGCTGTAAGGACAAGTCCTGCCTGATAGAGGCTATTGAACTGAATGACCAAAATGATGGTGATCATGGCTACGGCTACAAAGAAGGCTTTGATGAGAAACGCTTTAGCTTCCTCTTGTTCTTCATCTTCACCCCGAAAGGTCACCTCTACATTTTTGTTTAAATTGCTTTCGTGCTTGAGCCACTGTTTGATTTCTTCAATTTTGCTGTGCGTGAGGACGCCTTCTTCCACGTCTGCTTTTACCTCGATAAAACGTTTTTCGTCATAGCGATGCAAGATACCTACCTTGCGCACGGGGACACGTTTGGCAAAATTTTGAATAGGAATGAGGCCACTACTGGTTTGGATTCGCATAGCTTCCAGGCTCCCAAGATGGCGTTGCGCATAGGGAAACCGCAGACAAATATCGACCTCATCGTCGGCATCACTGGGACGGTACTCGCCTACTTTGAGCCCTAGGGCCGCAAGTTGGATAAGATTCCCTACCCCAGCGATGCTGGCACCATAGCGTGCGGCTTCCTTACGGTCTACCTGAATTTGCCAATCGATGCCATCGCTGGGCCGAGAATCCTCAATGGCCCTGAGTCCGGACATGCTTTTGAGTTTTTTTACGACGCTATCGGTAGCGGCATCGAGGTATTCAGGCTGCCTGGAAGCAACATTGAGCACAATGGGCTTGCCGACGGGGGGGCCAGCTTCCTCCTTGATGGCTTCTACAAAAATCCCATAAATGTCTTGGGTGCGCTCCAAGACCTCTTCTAAAATCTTCGTAGCCTGGGGACGTTTGTCCCAATCGATAAACTCAAGCTGAATGACACCCTTTACATCTTCAGCATAGTTACCGCCTGCATCCGTGAAACCAACGGCATAAATGCAGCGAAACTCAGGCATATCGTAGAGCTTGAGCTCCACTTGATGGAGCAGCTTGTCGATTTGATTTAATGAAACATCTCCACGCATATGGACCAACAAATTGGCCTGTTCAGGCTCAATTTTTGGGAAAAACTGTACCCCATTGTTATGTTTAAAATAAAAGGCATTCACCCCCATCATCAGGGCCATGGCAACCAAAAAGGTCCTTACGGGGTGCTTGAGGAGTTTATCAAGAAAGCGTACATAAATCCCTGTAATCCCGTGCATACGGGAAGGGTCTAGGTGATGGGATTCACCCAAAGATTTTAGTAATTCGGGGTCATGCACGCCCGGTTTTCCAAAAATGCCTCCCAAAACGGGAACAAACACCAGGGACATCACGAGCGAAGCCAAGAGGGTCGCAATCAGGGTAATGGGCAAATACTTCATAAACTGCCCGACCATTCCTGGCCAAAAAAGCATGGGAACAAAGGCTGCAATATGGGTAATAATGGAGGATACTACCGGCCAAAACATGCGCTCCGAAGCCTCTATGTAAGCACGCTGGGGCGAGAGCCCATCGATCATTTTACGATCTGCCAACTCCGTGACAATAATGGCTCCATCTACGAGCATCCCTACCGACATAATCAGTCCAAACAGCACGACCACATTGATCGTTACTCCAAACAGGTGCAGGGCAAGGATTCCAGCAAAAAAGGAACCTGGAATGGATACGCCTACAAGCCCAGCCGTGCGCAGGCCCATAGCGGCAATGATGACGACCATCACGAGCAAAACAGCGATAATCATGCTATTTTGAAGCTCCAAGAGCATCTCTTTGATGTGCTTCGATTCGTCCTTCAAATACTCAACTTCTACTGATTTTGGCCAAAATGCACGCTCTTCCTCTACGATTTTACGAACGGCATCGATGGTTTGAATAATGTTTTGGCCCGTACGTTTTTTGACCTCTAAGGCAATGGCCCTACGGCCATTGATGCGGGCAAAGCCCAAAGCTTCCTTGTAGGTATTGGCCAGGGTGCCGATGTCGCCAACGGTGATTACACGCCCCTCATGCGTCTTGATGGGGAGGTCCATCAGCTCCTGAGCCGTCTTAAAAACGCCAGGAATTTTTAGCGTAATGCGACCAGAACCCAAGTCGATGGCTCCAGCGGCAACCAATTGATTGTTATTGGTGATGCTTTCAAAAATTTCTTCCTGCTTCAAATGGTATTGCTCGATAGCTTCCGAGCTGATCACTATTTGGACTTCCTCAACACGATCGCCGGAGACGGTGGCTTCCAAAACCTGCGGAAGGGCTTCTACTTTTTGCCTGAGGTTCCGAGCTATCCGTACAAGGGCTGATTCGGGAACCGGACCCGAAAGCGTGATCACAAGGACCGGAAACATCGAGAAATTAATTTCCTTGACGATGGGCTCACGCGTTCCTTTTGGCAAATTCGCCTTGGCAACGTCTACGCCTTGACGCACATCGTTGAGCGCCTTCTTATTGTCGAAGCCCGCATGAAACTCCACAATAACGGTAGCATAGCCCTCGAAAGCATTGGCTCTAAGGTCCTTGATGCCGTCGATGGAACGCAGCTCCCTTTCCATAGGAATGACGAGCAAGCGCTCAGCATCCTCGGGCGAGATCCCGTTATAGGAAACACTTATGAAAATGAGCGGAACGGGCACATCGGGAGAGGACTCCTTGGGCATCGCCCAATAAGCATAAATCCCGGCAACAAGGATAAAGACCAAAATTAAGTTAATGGCCCGGCTACGGCTTAAAATCAGCTCAAAAAGCGCTCTCATGAAACAGGGTCTCCCGGAGTCACATCCTTAATGATGACCGTATCTCCTTCCTCAACAAAGCCCTGGCCTACGCAAATAATTCGAGTCGTTTCAGGAAGGCCTTTGATCCAAATATGCTCCCCTTCTGCACGCACCCAGTCGACAGGAAAAAAGCAAACACGCCTATCCTCGTCGACCGTTTTCACGCCCAAAATGCCGTCGTTATTTAAGCTTAACAAAGAAGCGTTTACCTTGTGGGCCTGCACCTGCTGGGTATCGACACGGGCATCTACCGTAATACCACCCGGGATGCTTCCTTCTGTGTTCTCCAAGCTCACCTCAACCAAAAAGGTACGGCTTGCCAACTCGCCATCCCGAGAGACATAGGAAAGCGTCCCAGACCACGTTTCCCCTAAGGGGCCGTAAAGCGCACAAAGCATCCCGGACGTTAAAAGCCCAACTTGACGCTCGGTTACATAACCACGCACTTTCAAAGGGGCCAGAGCAATGAGGGTGCCTACAGGCGTGGTCCCCGCATGGACGTAATCTCCCACCTCCACCTGACGGTCCTCCAATATCCCGCTAAAGGGAGCTAAAATATGGGTATCCTGCAGCTCCAGCTGGGCGTGTTTTAGCTGCGCCTCTATCGTCCTAAGCGCGGACAAGGCCTGAACATATTGGCTTTCGGACTGCAGGCCCTTGTCCAAGAGTTGCTTAGCCGCCTCAAACTCTATTCTTTTTTGCTGCAAAGTCGCCTCCAAGGCCGTCATGTGCTCCTTGCGATCTCTCAAATCTAAAACAGCAATAACAGCGCCTGCGTTCACCACATCGCCCTTATCGGCTCCTAGGCAAATCACTTGGCCCGAGGTTTGAGCAAACAAGGAAACCCGCGAACTGGGAAAGGTCTGGCCCGTGAAACGCAGCTCTTTGCTGATCGCATCAGCCTTCGAGCGCTGTACCTGTACGGTAACAAAATGCTGTACCGATGCTTTGTTGAGGTTCCCCGCAACATGCCGGCTGCAAAAGCTCCCAGAAAGCATCCAAAGGGTTGATGCGGCTAAAATAAGCCCAATAAATAATGTGTTTTTACTCACGATGACAAAAATCAAGCCCCTCTTGTAACGAGGCAAAAGTGTTAAAAAGGGCAAAAAACCCTGATATTTCGAAAACTTGACGAATCCCCTCCCTGAGTCCACACAAAGCCATGTAAGCCCCAGCGGACTGCATTTCCTTAGCCACAAGCAAAAGAACCCTCAGCCCTGCACTGCTGATGTATTCCATAAGCTCCAGGTCAACAAGCAAATAGCGCACCCCGTTTTCAATTTGCTCCTCAAGCGCCTCGTGTAAGGCGTTCACATTAGAGGCATCGACGCGCCCCTTAACCGCTATAACGCAACCTGCCGTTTTTTGCTGAATGATCTTTACTTCCATTGCTTTGATAAACCCAAACTTTGGGCACAATCCACTACTACATCCTTTAGCGTAGAGATGCAATTGTTTTTTGTATAAAAAACTCAAAAAACTTGCGATTGCTGCCATGGCCTGCTAGTCTTGATTCCATGATCGCAATTAATGAATTGATTCTTGAATGCATGCGCAACTTGCCTTTGCGGGAGCGTTTTATGAAGAACCCCAGCGCCTTGTGCATCGAAAAAGGCTGCCCTTTGCCTGAAAATATCAAGATTACCTTGATCCAAAATGCGCCCAATACGATACATATTGTCATCCCAGAGCCCAATTGCGCCGCAGAGCTCAAAACCAGCAACACGCATCCGATTTATAAATCATTGGTATTGAAGTGCCTGGAGAGCGCCGACTTTAAGGAACGTTTCCTGAAAAACCCGAAACCTTTGCTCGAAGAGGCCTTGGGTATGCCCCTGGAGCCCAACCTAGAGGTCTACGCCCACGTGATGAAGGCTGACTATTGGATCTTCATCTTCCCTGGTGTAAGGGGGGCTGTTTCGGCTTGAGACGGCGTTATTTAAGGGCTCACGTGCCGCAGCACGCTACGCCCTTAAATGCCTTGTCTGAAGCCGGAACAGCCCCCCTTACACCTTCGTGAACACTTTTGAAGGGAGAAATAAACCCCTCTAGCGCAGCATGCGGGGGTTCGGAGCGAACAAACCCCTCCATACAGCAAGGTTTACCTTGATCCCGAAGGGATCTGTGGGGGGCTTAGTATCTACCTTCCCGATGGCGATTTACTTAAAATACGCAGTATTTTAATAAATCGCCATCGGTAGGGGATCCTAAGGGGCGCAAGCGCCCCTTAGTCCATACAAATACTTTTCGCATTTATTGGCGACGATGACGCCGTAGTTGATGGCACCGAGCCAACCGGACATGATGATGCCGACGGAGCCGGCGTGGTAAAGGCCGTGGACGCGGTCGGGGAGGCTCATGGAGGCTGCCAGGCCTTCGAATTTGGTCCCAAAGGCGCTGCCGTTGAAGTGCTTGGTGTAACGGTTGATCGTCCGGGGCGTGGCGGCCTCTACCCAGTCGAGCTTACTGCGGATGTCGGGAATAAAACGTTCTAGGCAGACTAAGGAGTCCTCGATGATTCTGTTCTTTTGTTGAAGATAGGCAGCTTCATCGAGGGTGTTCCAGTCCTCCCAGCGTGCGTTTAGGGAGGCAACAATCGCATAACGGCCTTGCGGTAAATGCGGCCGTGTATGCGGGTAATAGATCGAAAAGGTGCGGCTTTGGGTCTGGAAGCTCAGGAGTTCATCGCTGGAAAAACGAGGCGCATCGGAAACAAAAATGAGGTCGCCGATCTCTGGCAGGGTTTCCCCCTTACGGACTCCCATGTAGACCTGGCAAGAACTACTATTGATGCGCACGGCCTTGAGTTGCTCCACGTAATCTACCGGCAAATGTTCGGCGCCCACAAGTTGCAAGGTCGTATTTTTGATATTGGCATTGGAAATCACCGCTCGCGCCTTGATAAGGCGTCCTTCTGCCTGAACGCCGACCACACGGGGCTTTCCCTGGCCTTGCTCAACCACAATACGCTCCACCCCTACCAGTTTTTTGATGACCACCCCGTTTTTTTGCATCTCTTCTGCCATCCGCTTGATGAGCGTATCCGTCCCGCCCTCAAAGGTGTACACCCCCTTGCTCATGAAGTTAGAAAACACAATCCCGTAGGTAATCGCTGGATCCTCCAACGTAGACCCATTGGCATACGTAATGGGCTCCATGAGCAAACGATGCACGTCGCTTCTTCCAGGGAAAAATTGCTCCAATAGCTCACCCGTTGTCCGTTTATCATCGTCGTAAAAATTCATTTGACGCAAATGATCATAGAACGTCTCAACCTCTTGCAGCTCTAGCCCAAATTGCT
The DNA here is from genome assembly GCA_025363695.1 of Opitutia bacterium. Lineage (GTDB taxonomy): Bacteria > Verrucomicrobiota > Verrucomicrobiia > Opitutales > JANYDI01 > JANYDI01. The sequence goes on along the minus strand of JANYDI010000031.1, from coordinate 5,413 downwards.
TAATGAGCTTTTCCGTAAAATCTTGGCGATCAAAGGTCGTTTCCACCTGAAACTCAGGGTTCACAAAGCGCACATGCTTCAGCTGCACAATGGAATCCGCAATATCCCGGGTCCAGTATTTCCGACACGATTTAATCATCCCCACCGGAAATCCATGCAAAGATATATCGAATATATGATCGCCCTTCCTGCGAAACCAGGTCGCCAAGCCTCCCAGCTGGTAGTGGTGCTCCAGCAACAAAACCGAGTACCCGCACTTCGCCAGGTAATTGGCGCTCGTCAGGCCTCCCAGCCCACTGCCAATCACCACTACGTCGTACGCATCTGAAATCTCTTTTAATCGATCAATAGCCATAGAAAGTTAAGGGGCTAAGTTTAGTAAAGGGCCAAGGGGAGCTAGCTCCCCTTGGATCCCCTAACTGGTAGCGATTTTGTGAAATACTGCGTATTTCAGCAAAATCGCTACCAGGCAGGATATACAAGGCACCCTCCAGGATCGCTTCGCGATCGTTGTTAAGCTAGCCCTCTAGCGTTGAAAGTGACTTAAGTTATTGATTAACAACCCTTTAATAACCAAACCACAAAATGAGAGCCCTGAAGGGGCGAATGCTTGTCAGCCCAGGGCTTTAGCCCTGGGTTCACGGGTGAAAAATTTTTGAGCCCTACAGGGGCGATTCTCATCATTTAATATATAGAATATATTTAACAAGGTTTTGATACATTTTAATGAATCGCCCCTTCAGGGCTCTGGTTTGTTTTTTACCGTAAACCCAGGGCTAAAGCCCTGGGCTGACAAGTATTCGCCCCTTCAGGGCTCTCATAATGTGTTTTGTTTTTAAATAATTATTTATCAACCCTAACGGACCCATTAGAACAGGTCCTAAAGGTGCCCAAAGGACAACTACATGGAATCTCTAACGTTCGATCCCGTAGGGATCTGTGGGGGGCTTAGTATGCCCTTTCCGATAGGCGATTTTTATAAAATGCGCCAGCATTTTTAAAAATCGCCTATCGTAAGGGGATCCTAAGGGGCGCAAGCGCCCCTTAGCCCTTTCATTCTACCCAGGGCGGGTCAAAACTGCCCTGACGGACTCTCATCTTTTCGGCCAAATAGAGGCTATAAAAATGCTCATAATCCGTCTGGCGATCTTGGCTAATGAGGCAGTAGTCGTACTGGCGCCAGTGCTCGATTTCGAGTTTGGCATTGGACAGCCTTAGACGAATATCCTCGCCCTCGTGGCCCTTGCGTACGCGTAGACGGGCCGCCAGAGCCTCTATGCTCTCGGGCATGATAAAAACCGTGACCAGCCTCTGGGCCAAAAAAGTATCCTGGAGCGCTGCTTTACGCAGCGTAGCAGCGCCCTGGACATCGATGACGAGCATGAGGTCCTTTTCGTTGAGCTTAGAGCAAATGTGGGTTTTTAGGCTCCCGTAATAAATATCATGTACGCGAGCATATTCGTAGAAATCATTATTTGCAATATGTTGCTCAAATCGAGGAACGGAAATAAAATGATAGTCGTGGCCATCGACTTCCCCAGGGCGTGGCAAGCGCGTGGTACAGGTAACGGCGCGTTCGAGCCGATCCGGCATGCGCTGCGCTAAAGTCCCGCAGAGGGTTGACTTCCCGCTCCCTGAGGGGCCTGAGATCACCAAAAGCAGGGGATGGTCATGATAGGAAGGTCGTTTCATAAGCCTCTATAAGTCCAGGAAAGCCCCATAAGTAGCCCTCCATAAAGCACAAAAAAGACTCCCAAAGCTTGGGCCCTTAAGCGCTTAGCCCAAAGCCACTGTAGGGCATCTCTTAAACGAAACGGCAGGGCGCCCAGGTATAAAGCCATGACAATCCAAAGATATACCATGCCAACTAAAAAAAGGCGGCTCTGGGGATCCTGCATAAAAGCAGCATCGAGAAGGACTTGAGCCGATAGCAGCGTCAGGATGGCCATGCCGCGCACGGCTAAAAAATCTGGAATCACGAAAAACGCAGCGACTCCCATGCTCCCAAAAACGGCAAAAAGGAGATTGCGGTACTGCCCGTAATCCGCCTCGCCCAAATTCAGAATTTTAATTAAGAACCACACCAAGGCCAAGCCAAAGAACACGCGGCTGCCCCAAGGCGAACGCAGGCGCTTCTGGCAGTTCACGCAGGCCCCTGGCCAAAGAAAAAATAAGCCCAAGAGGAACAAGAAGACCCCAAAAGACGCACTAGCCCAAAATAAACGCATGCTGATGAGTAGCTTCCCCAAAAACACTTTGCAAGTTTTTTTTGTTGAAAAGTAAAGGGCCAAGGGGAGCGAGCTCCCCTTGGATCCCCTTTCCGATAGCGATTTTCTAAAATGCTGACGCATTTTAGGAAAATCGCTATCGGGATAGGCTATACAAGGGCCTCCACAGATCCCTTCGGGATCGAGGAATCACATCCCTAAAGCGATCCCAAAGGGATCTGTGGAGGGCTTAGTATCACCATTCTTGATAGGCGATTTTTATAAAATGCATCGCATTTTTAAAAATCGCCTATCAATAGGGGATCCTAAGGGGCACAAGTGCCCCTTAGCCCTTTACCTTGGCCCTTTAAATTTCTTAATAAACAAGCTTATTAAATTTTATTGTTGACGAAGCCTCGATAAACGTGTGCAATCCGGCAGGTCGTTCTATAATTATGAGAGGACTTTTTATTTTACTATGAAAATAACGGATCTCAATCCAGTGGGGCAAATAGGGGCGCATTCGCAGCTTGTTGAAATTGGCTCTTTTCGCTTATTGATTGACGCGGGACTTAATCCAGAAAAGGTGGGCCTTGAGGCCTGCCCAGCGTTTTCTAAGGTAGAGCCGGGTTCGCTGGACTTTATCATCTTAAGCCATTGCCACTTGGACCACTTAGGGACGCTTCCTTTGATTGCCAAAGATCAGCGTCAAGCCAAGATTTTACTCAGCACGCCCTCGATGAGCTTGGCGGTTCGCATGCTTACGAATTCACACAACGTGATGCGGCACCAAAAAGAAGAGCTCAACTTGCCTGAATATCCACTGTATACACGTCAGCAAATCCAGGCGCTCAAGAAGCAATTTCTTCCGATGTTTTACGAACAAGCGCGTTGTTTTAAACGCGGGGATGACGAAATTGAGATTACCTTCTTCAGGGCCGGACACGTCGCTGGAGCAGCCGGCTTCCTGATTCGGCACAAAGACGAGCGGGTCTTCTTTACAGGCGACGTGCTGTTTACACCTCAAAAAACGCTGCCTGGCGCCCGTTTCCCGGTCAATAAGATTGACACCCTCGTGATGGAAACCACGCGTGGTACGCAGTCCAGACCTCAAGACCAGGAGCGCATGGACGAGGTTTCACGCCTCCTGAAGGCCACTAAGGACGTGCTGGACGGGGGCGGATCCGTCCTCATCCCCACCTTTGCCTTGGGGCGGATGCAGGAAATTTTGGCCATTGTGCACGAAGCCCAGCAAAAAGGCAGCTTGCCTGTGAGCGCTATTTTTTGCTCAGGCCTAGGGCTGGATTTGGTCAATTATTTTGATGAAATTTCACGAACGACGGGGCTGATTCACTTTCGTCGTAAAATCCTCAAAGACCTGCACGTACAGGAGCTCGCAGGCTCACTAAAACCTGGCCGTGACGTCCCTCAAAGGGGTCTCTACATCCTCAGCAGCGGCATGCTCGTTGAGCACACGCCTGCTTACCAAGTGGCAGCCAGCATGCTGTCCAACCCCAAAAACGGCATCTTTTTTGTGGGCTACTGCGCCCCAGAAACCCCCGGAGGCCGCCTCTTGCGAACCGCGCGTGAAGAGGTTTTTGAGTTTGAGTCCCTCAAGTACAAAACACCCGCTCGTGCACAGTTTGAGCGCTTTGACCTCAGCGGCCATGCCGACCGCGAGGAACTCCTCGATTACGCCCTTGCCGTAGACCCCTCGACCATCATCCTCACGCACGGCTCCAACGAAGCACGCCAGTGGTTCATGCAAGCCCTAAAAGACGCCCTGCCAAAGACGGCAGTGATAGACCCCACGCCGCTGGAGCCCTACACGGTATAGGTCTTGATTAGGGATTGGGACGGCGTCATTGAAGCGCTCACGTACCGTAGTACGCGACGCGCTTCACTTCCTTGTCCGAACCCCCAATCAAGACCTATACCATCCTGCCGAATCGTTTCAAGGGACACTCCGATCGCGAAGCGATCTGTGGAGGCCTTAGTATAGGCTTCCCGATGGCGATTTATTAAAATATGTAATATTTTAATAAATCGCCATCGGAAGGGGATCCTAAGGGGCGCAAGCGCCCCTTGGCCCTTCACTTTCAGCAATTAAGGACTGCATCAACCCAAAATAACCCGCTAAAACCCTCCTTCACTTCCCATAATCAATATACAACACCCCATGGAGATGGTCATACTCGTGTTGTATGGCACGGGCCAGCCAGTGGTTGCAGCGCAGGACGTGGGGGGCCCCGGTTTCGTCTTGGTAGCTCAGCTCGATTGTGCGGGGGCGCTTTACGGGTGAGCGCTGGTAGTCGGGGAGGGATAGGCAGCCCTCCTTTTCGGTATCCGCTTCTAGGCCTACGGGGTGCAGGATGGGGTTGACGACGACCAGTTTACGCACGCGTTCCAGCGGCACAAGCTCGCCATCTAGGGAAAACTCCATATCGGGCTCCGGATCCAGGCCCTGCAGGTTAATCACAAACAGCTGCAAAGGACGGCCCACTTGGTGCGCTGCCAAGCCCCACCCTTCCCACTCGACGGTAGCTACCATCATGGCCTGGGCGAGCTGTTTTAGCTGCTCGTCAAATTGCGTGATTTTTTTGCCTTTCTTGCGCAAAACAGGATCACCATAATAAGCCAATGCCAACTTCATCCTCCCTCTTATCACCAAAAGAGTAAAAATGTCAAAATGTTTTTGAGAGAAAAAGAGTTGGAAAGGGAAGGGCCAAGGGGAGCGAGCTCCCCTTAGGATCCCCTACAGGTAGCGATTTATTAAAATACTACGTATTTATAATAAATCTCTACCTAGTAGAATATACTAAGGCCCCCACAGATCGCGAAGCGATCCGGGAGTACTTTTTTGAACTAGGGCCTGTGATCAATTAAATTTAAAACCTGTTTTAATGGATCCCATAGGGTTGATAAATAATTATTTAAACACAAACCACAAAATGAGAGCCCTGAAGGGGCGAATGCTTGTCAGCCCAGGGCTTTAGCCCTGGGTTTACGATGAAAAATAAACCAGAGCCCTGTAAGGGCGATTCATTAAAATATATCAAATTTATCTAAAAATTAACTATGGGCAATATATCAGGTTTAATGAATCGCCCCTGTAGGGCTCTAAATCTTTTTTCTATGCCAAAACCCAGGGCTAAAGCCCTGGGCTGACAAGCATTCGCCCCTGCAGGGCTCTCATTTTGTGGTTT
>JANYDI010000022.1 GCA_025363695.1 Opitutia bacterium | reverse complement strand
GGGGTGCATTGGGGGTTGATGCTGCGTCATGGAAGTGACTCACGCACCGTAGTGCGCTACGCACTTCCCTTCCTTGCCTGAACCCCCAATGCACCCCTCAAACCGGCTCGAAGCAGTTCATAAAATACTCCCGGATCGCTTCGCGATCCGTGGGGGGCTTAGTATAGCCTACCAGGGTGCGATTTTTATAAAATGCTCTGCATTTTTAAAAATCGCACCCTGTAGGGGATCCTAAGGGGCGCCAGCGCCCCTTAGCCCTTACTAACCACTGCATTCGCCACCGACACCCCACTAAGCAGCGCGCCGACAATCCCCAAAAGACCCTGGTCGCTGCCGCAGATGAAGAGGTTCGGGAGGGGGCCCAGGGCATTCTTGGCCTTGTGGGGGCTGCCGTAGACGGCGCCGCTGAGGTGGCTGGTGTACTTGTGGATCGTCGTGGGGGTAAACATGTCGTGGGCTACGCTGTGGGCTTGCAGGTCTTGGGACAGCGGCGGAAGCACCTGGAGTGCACGGGCTTGCAGCTGCGTGTACCAGTGGGCCTTGGCTGCTAAGTAGTCTTGCGGGGACAGGGCCGCCCAAGCATCGTAGTTGGCTAGGGCCGTCATGCGCAGGATGCCTTCTGGGAGCTGGCGGTCCCCATATTGGTAGTTGTTCGGGATGCACAACACTCCGCTGCGAGGGTCGACGAGGCCCTGCGGGCGTTCGTAGCGCAGCTGGTCGCTGGCGTTAAAAAAAACAATGGTGTCCTGCCAACCCAGGCTCTGCGGCTGTACATCCAGGATAGTTATCGTTTCGACAAAGGACAGGCGGCCTACCGTTTGGGCTTGCGCTTGACCGCACAGCTGGAGGGTTTCCGGCCAGCCTATGGAGGAAAAAACTTTTTTGGCCAATAGCGTTTCACCGCTTTCTAAGTGCACGGCCAAGGGCTTGTCAGGACCCCGAGCTTCAATCGCCCGGACGCTGCACTTCATGCGTTTTTTGCCACCCAATTGGCGGTAACGTTCGAGCAATAAACGCAAGATGACGCGCACGCCTTCAAAGGGCCGCGCGAAGCCTTCCAGGTAGATAGAACGAAACAGAATGACAAATTGGTCAAAGTCCATATCGTTTTCATGCGCGCTGCCATAAAAAAGCAAGGGGCACAGGAGCATTTCGACCAAAAGCGGCTCCCTAAGCCAAGTCTGGAGCGCTTGCCGTGTGGACTGATAAGGCCGCGCTTCCAGGGCATAAGGAGCAAAGCCCTCCACCGCTTGGATGAGCGCTTCGAAGCCAGCAAACGCAGCAGGAAAGTATTTTTGGACCTCCGATTTCAGGACTTCACGGTCATTGGTGAAGCGCAAGCTCAGCTGCGGAAAGGCTATCCTGGAGCCCAGTTGTTCGCATAAATCTAGCTCCTCTCGCCGTATCCGGGTTTGTCTCAAAAGCTTACCCAAGGGCGTTCCTTTGATTTCCGGACGCACATAATTCGTCAACGCATGCAGCCCCACATCGTACTTACGCCCCGCAAAACTATAAAACCCATTCAAACCCCCAGCCGCGTTGTGCCGCTCAAGCAGCAAGACCCTCTGCTCCGCGTACGCCAAGCGTATCCCAGCCCCCAAACCCGACATCCCAGCCCCAATCACGATGGCATCGTAAAGCTCGTTGTTTGTTGGTTGTGGCATAGGTAAACAAGGGCCAAGGGGACTGTGTCCCCTTGGATCCCCTAACTGATAGCGAATTGTGAAAATGCTACGCATTTTCAGCAATTCGCTATCAGGCAGTAGGATACAAGGCACCCTCCGGATCCCTTCGGGATCGAAAATAAAACACACCCGGATCGCTTCGCGATCTGTGGGGGGCTTAGTATATGCTACCAGGTAGCGATTTTATTAAAATGCACCGCATTTTATAAAATCGCTACCTGTAGGGGATCCTAAGGAGCGCAAGCGCCCCTTAGCTCCCTAGCCCCTATTAAAAATGGGGAGGAGATACTCGCTGCAGCTTTTCAGCGAGGCCAGATGCCCGTAATCGGCCTCGGGGACCTCTATTTTGTAACGTTTGCGCAGTTCCATGACGATGTCTAAAAAGTCCATGGAATCCAGCTCCAGCTGCTTGCGCAGGGGCTCCTGGGGATCGATTCCGGAAACGTCCTCATCGGGGGCGATATGAGCAACAATTTCCAGAATAATCTTCTGTATGGCGGTTTCGTTATAAAGCTGTGACATAAAATAAACGGGCAAATCAGTCGTAACGCCTGACAATGAGACAGGAATTAATACCCAGCATACCAAATGCATTATTGAGCACAATGTCAACACTTGCTTGCTCAATTGGGGCATTAATGACTAAATTATTTAAAGCGCACTCGGGGTCCAGGTGGTCGATGTTGATGGTGGGATGGATTTTATGGTCCCAAAAGGACGGAAGGTTTCCAGCTAATTCCAGGGCTCCGGCGGCTCCCATGGCGTGCCCGATGTAGCTTTTGGTGTTGTTAATAAAAGTTTTGGGACAATTCTGAAACACGGCGCTGAGGGCCTGGCATTCTTGGATATCGCCCTGTTTTGTGGAGGTCGCATGGGTGCTGATCAGGTCGATGTCCTGCGGGGTGCAACGGGCTCGTTGCAGGGCTAAGCGCAGACAGGCCGCTTGTTGCTTGGGCTCGGGCAAGACGGCATCCTGGGCATCGGAGTTCATGGCGTGGCCGATGATTTCTCCTAAAATCTTGGCACCACGCTTTTGGGCATCCTTCAAGCGCTCTAGGACATAAATGCAACCGCCTTCGCTCACGACAATGCCGTTGCGGTCCATATCAAAGGGCCGTGAAGCCAAGTTCGGGTGGACATGTTCGGCCAGGGCGCCTTGGCTTTTAAAGCCTGCAAAAATCCCAAACGTGTGGATGCTCTCGCTGACGCCACCGGCCAAGGCCATGTCAACTTCGCCCAATTGCAGCATTTGGACGCCCTGAATGAGGCCGGCGTTGCCCGCGGCACAAGCGGCTCCAATGGTATAATGCGGCCCGGTGATTTTTAGATTTATCGACAACTCTCCAGCCGGATTATTGGCCACCGTTCTGGGGTTATGGTGGTGCGTCCAATACTTCGTATCGTAATTAAACTGCGAAATGGCAAACACTTCGTTCTCGGTCTCCACGTTGCCGTGTTCCGTGATGCCCAGATAAATCCCGACGCGGTCCTTGTTGACGTTGTCCCAATCGACACCACTGCTCAGGACGGCCTCATGTCCACAATAAATCGCAATGCTGCCCGCCCGCGTCCCTACCCGCACTTGCTTGCGCGTCTGATGGCGCAAGGGATCAAAGGAACACACGCCTGCCAACACCTCCCCCATATAACGCATCGGAATGCGCTGAATGCAAGGCACGGCGTCCAGGAGGTTTTTCCTGAACGTTGGCAAATCATTGCCATTAGGCGCTGTGAGCCCCAGGCCTGTGATGACGATACGCTCCATAAAGTGTATGACTCTTCTAGGCAACTATTTAACCCAGGTCAAGCACGACTATTAAAAAAAAAGCTTTACTCCGGCCCCAGACTTAGTAGGCTGTGGAACCTTGCGTTGTCAAAGGCTGCCCTTATAGCGGCCGGCACGCAAACACAATCAATCACTGTTATGGGAAATTTAAAAAAGAAGCGTCGTTTAAAGATGAGTAAGCACAAGCGTCGGAAGCGCAGCCGGGCCGATCGTCATAAGAAGAAGTAGCGCCTCCAAGCGCTACTTTTTTTTAGAACCTGTTTTGATAAAACAAGTTCGTATGAAAGTCCCCCCACCCTGCTTTACGCTAGAGCGCTTTGTCGAGTTTTCTGAAACCGACATGGCCGGTATTGTCCATTTTTCAAACTTTTTCCGCTACATGGAAATGGCCGAGGCCGCTTTTTTCAGGCAGCTTGGATGCTCCATCGTAAGCTCCGAACCCGACGGCAGCATGACCGGCTGGCCCCGTGTACGCGTCCATTGCTCCTATAGCGCCCCCCTGCGCTTCGAAGACCGTCTTCGCATAGCCCTACACATAGAAGCCCTCAAAATCAAGGCCATCTGCTACCAGTTCCGCTTCTATCGCCTCGCCCCCGAACCCCTCCTCGTCGCCAAGGGCGGCATGACAACCCTCTTTGCCCGCTTCTCCCAGTCCGGCCACATGACGAGTGCGGTGCCAAGTAGGGAGGTTTGGGATAAGTTAGAAAGGGCTAAGGGGCACTAGTGCCCCTTAGGATCCCCTCCGATAGCGATTTATTAAAATGCTAGCGCATTTTAAGTAAATCGCTATCGGGGAGGGAGATACTAAGCCCCCTCCGGATCGCTTCGCGATCGGATTTTTTCACTTAAACCACACTTAGGGAGGCCTGAAGGGCCGGCATATCGTAGCCCAGGGCGTAAGCCCTGGGTTTACGGGTGAAAAATTTTTGAGCCCTACAGGGGCGACACTCCTATTCACGTTCTGAGTGCCGCCCTTACAGGGCTCCGGTCTATTTTCTATTCCAAACCCAGGGCTTACGCCCTGGGCTACGTATCTGCCGGCCTTTCAGGCCTCCCAAAGTGTGATCTTGATTATTGGTTAAATTAATAGAATTTATCAACCC
>JANYDI010000173.1 GCA_025363695.1 Opitutia bacterium | reverse complement strand
CCCCTTCAGGGCTCCTTAAGTGTGGTTTTAATAATAGTTAAATTACCCAGATTTGATCGCTTCGCGATCTGTGGGGGTCCTTGTATCCTCCTATCCAGGTAGCGATTTTCCTAAAATGCGTTAGCATTTTAGAAAATCGCTACCTGTAGGGGATCCAAGGGGCGCAAGCGCCCCTTGGCCCTTATAAATAAGTCAACACCAAACCCTGCAACAGCTTACTCCATCCGTCAAGCATTATAAAAAAAACAAGCTTGAAGGGGAGCGAAATCGTCATGGGGGAGACCATCATCATGCCCATGGCCATGAGGATGTTCGAGACGACCAAGTCTATGGCAATAAAAGGCAAATACAGTAAAAACCCGATTTGGAAGGCGCTGGTGAGCTCTGAGACCATGAAGGAGGGCACGAGGACAAAAAAGCTTTCCTTGTCGAGGTCCTTAGCGCGTTCAGGACCCCAAAGGAGGGAAGCGCTGCGGTAAAAAAACCCACATTCTTTGGGTGAGGCGTGTTTTTTGAGGAAATTCTTTATAGGCCCTTGTCCGACCTTTATGGCTTCAATCATCTGGTCCAAGCTGGATGCTTTTTTTTCGGTCGTTGCAGCTTCGCTTGGGTGCTCGAGCTGATTTAGAGCAATTTTGCTGTTTTTTACCAAAACATAGGTATCTTCGATGACGGGGGCCATGACGTAAACGCTCAAAATGAGGGCTAAGCCATTGAGGGCCATAGTGGGCGGGATTTGCTGAACACCCAGAGCATTGCGCAATAAATTGGTTACCACAACGATCTTGACAAACGAAGAGCACATCATGACCGCAAAGGGCAAAAGCCCTACCGCCAGCAAGAGGACGGCCGAGTTTATGGGATCAGAGGTCATTATCCAAAAAGGAAAGCACGCGCACGCCTACGTGTTCTTCGATTTGCACCAGCTCGCCTTGCCCAACCAGGCGGCCATTGGCACGGATGAAGACGGGGGCCTCCACGCTGTGCTCCAGAGTAAAGGTATAGCCGGGCTTTAGGCTCTTGAGCTCCTTAAGCGGCAGCGTCTTGTTGCCCACATCAAAAGAGAGGGTCACTGGCAGCTCATCGAGTGAAAGCTCTGGCGTGCTTGGTTTTTTTTCTGCACCAGCAGGAGTAGGGGTGTTTTTGCTATCGCTCATAACGTGACTTACTGTGGCGACACCCTGGGCAAACTTGGCCAAAATGCGCATCCCGTCAGGGAGTATTAAAGAAAGGGTATCACTGCGTGGGTAGGCATCCGCGGGGAGCAGCAGCACGTCGCCCAAGGCCAGCGTCTGGACGCTTTGGGCCGGGAGCTGTATACGTCCGTACTCGATAACGAAATCAAAGGAGATTTGACCAAAATTTTGAGCCGCCGTCAAGGGCATTTCGCTCAGTGGACCCATGAACTTGGGGACAAGCTCCTCATCAACATGCAAACATAAGGACACAGGACGCTGCAAACCCGTGCCGCTTACCTGCAAATAAAAAGGACGGCTCGCAGGCTGATCCGCTCCACCAAAGGAAAAGGCGTTGAGCAAGGCGGCTTGATGGTAGCGGCTTTCAAGCTCATCCAGGAGCTGACCCAAAACATAATTGAGCACCACAACGTTGAGGTCCGAAGTCAAGGTCTCCAAGCTCAGGCCTTCAAAGGTTTTGCCAAAATATTCTAAAGGAGGAAAGTGCTGCACTTCAGCAACAAAGGGGATGCCCATCCATTCCAGTTTTAACGTAAAATCTTCCTGAAAGCCCTCCATCTGTGCCAAGGGCTCAAGCAGGTAGCCCTTCCCCAGGAGCTCGAAGTGCAGCTGACGACGGCGGCCAAAGACCTCGTTACGAAGGTCCTGCCTATCGATACGCTTAAAAGAAAGGGCCACGCTACTCATCGTCGTTTAACAAAATAGTCCGGATCGTTATCGTCTTCGGAAGCCTTTTTGAAGTCGACCTTTACGGAAACGCTTTCTCTGGAAAGACGCCCTTGGAGGGCTTTTTGGATTTTCTCCAAGTTTTGCTCCAGCAATTGCTGTGCCTGCTGCGAGTTCGTACTGAAACGAATAGTCAATCCACTGGCATCACGGCTAAAAATAATCTCCGTCCCTGGCAGCACCGAGTCCTTGAGCTTTAAGCGTATTTCCTTGTTGCCATCGGGATTATGCGCCACCGCCAAACGCGCAATCATCTCCATGTCTACCGTAAAATCCCTAGGAGCCGCAGCCGCCTCAGCCTCCCCCGGACGGTCCAGCTGCGTCGCCATCTGGAAAATCATCTGCCTCAAACGCTCCTGAGCCGCCGTATCCAAGCCCTTGAATTCGGTATCCAAAGCCCCCTGGGCCCCATGGGCACCTTGGGCACCCTGGGCCAGCTTCGAAGGCTCCTGTTCCACAGGCTTCGAAGGGGCTCCTGAAGGTACTCGCGAAGGGGATAAAGGGGCGCTTTCCATAGTGTCTGAGAGTGTAGACGTTTTTGTAGGATAAGCCAACTAAAATGTGTCATTTTAAGAAAGTTTTAAGGGCCAAGGGGAGCTCGCTCCCCTTGGATCCCCTTTCCGATGGGCAATTTTATAAAATGCTAACGCATTTTAGTAAAATTGCCCATCGGGAATTGGGTATACAAGGCCCCCCACAGATCGCTTCGCGATCGAAGCCACGTTTTTTAGGCATTTTTAGGTTCTGTGAAGAAAAAATCATTCATCTGAGCCAACCTAAGGCGTGTGAACAATTAAATTTAAAACCTGTTTTAAGGAATCTGTTAGGGTTGATAAATCCTATTAATTTAACCAATAATCAAGACCACACTTTGGGAG
>JANYDI010000177.1 GCA_025363695.1 Opitutia bacterium | reverse complement strand
TTGGGGGTTGGGACGGTGTCATGGAAGTGACTCACGCACCGTAGTGCGCTACGCACTTCCCTTCCTTGTCCGAACCCCCAATGCACCCCTCAAACCGGCTTGAAGCAATTCATAAGATACTCCCTGATCCCTTCGGGATCGTGGGAGGCCTTAGTATTCCCTCCCAGGTAGGCAATTTTATAAAATGCATCGCATTTTTAAAATTGCCTACCTGTAGGGGATCCTAAGGGGCACGAGTGCCCCTTAGCCCTATTTACTACTTCGTCAACTGCACCAACGCCTTAACCGTTTCCTCGAAGGAGCTTTTTTCTTCGAGGTCTTGCTTGAGGAAGGCGAGGATGGCGGGCATTTTTTCAATGGCGGTGTCGGTTTCCTTGTCGGCGCCTTTTTTATACTCGCCGATGCGCAGGAGCAGCTCGACTTGCTTAAACTTGGCCAGGTAGGAGCGGATTTTACCGGCTGCGGCACGGTGTTCTTTTTCAGTAATGGCATTCATGACACGGCTGACGCTGTCTAGGATGCTGATGGCCGGGTAGTGGTAGCTGGCAGCGAGGTCGCGTGACAGGATGATGTGGCCGTCGAGGATGGACCGGGTTTCGTCGGCTACCGGTTCAGTCATGTCATCGCCTTCGACCAAAACGGTGTAAAGCCCGGTGATGGAGCCTTTGTCGGAGTTGCCGGCACGTTCCATCAGGCGAGGCAGGGTCGAAAAAACCGAAGGCGGAAAGCCGCGTCGGGTAGGGGGTTCCCCAGCGGCAAGGCCGATTTCACGCTGAGCACGGGCAAAACGCGTTACGGAGTCCATCAGCAGCAGGACTTTTTTGCCTTGGTCGCGAAAATATTCTGCAATAGCCGTGGCCACGTAGGCAGATTTAAGGCGTTCCATCGAAGGCCTATCGGAGGTAGAAATGATCAAAACGGAGCGCTTGAGGCCCTCCTCGCCTAGGTCATGCTCAACAAACTCACGGACTTCACGGCCCCGTTCCCCGATGAGCGCCAGGACAATGATTTCGGCCGTAGTGTTACGGATAATCTGGGCTAGCAGCGTACTTTTACCACCTCCAGCGGCTGCAAAAATCCCCATACGCTGCCCTTCGCCGCAGGTGAGCATGGCATCTAAGGCCCTGACGCCCAAGCAGATCGGTTCCTTAATGAGCCGGCGTGACATCGGCGCTGGCGGACTCGCATAAACCGGGTAGTAGGTATCGACGTTGAGCTTGTCCTCCTTGTTAAAGGGATTGCCCAGGCCGTCCAAAATCCGCCCCAAGAGCTGAGGTCCAACAGGGACTTGGTGTGTTTTCCCCGATGCTATTACTTCCGTGCTAGAGGAGATGCCCGTCAGCTCCCCCAAGGGCGTCAACAAGGCGGCATCCTGCAAAAACCCTACCACTTCGGCCAATAAGCCGTCTGTTTCCCAAGGGTTTTTGAGCGTGCACAGCTCCCCAATTTTGACATCCGGCACAATCGCCTTGATAATAGTCCCGACCACCTCCGTAACCCGCCCTTTGATCGTTACCGTCTGGGCCGTCCGCACCCCCTCGCTGAGTACCTTGTCTAAATAGTTAAGCGACATAGCTTAATATATAGAGAGATTTGCCGGTTATTGCGAATCTTTTATTGTGTTATGGAAAGTTTTAAGGGCCAAGGGGCGCTTGCGCCCCTTGGATCCCCTTTCCGATAGCGATTTATTAAAATATTTCATATTTTAATAAATCGCCATCGGGAAGCCTATACTAAGCCCCTCACAGATCGCGAAGCGATCCGGGTGTACATTAGTTTCGATTCCGAAGGAATCTGTGGGGGTCTTAGGGCGTGTGATCAATTAAGCTATCATCAAACCACACTTAAGGAGGCCTGAAGGGCCGGCAGATCGTAGCCTAGGGCGTAAGCCCTAGGTTTACAAGTGAAAATTTTTTGAGCCCTACAGGGGCGGCACTCCTATTGCCCTTCTGAGTGCCGCCCCTGTAGGGCTCCAGTTTATTTTCCATCCCGGACCCAGGGCTTACGCCCTGGGCTATCTATCATTCGCCCCTTCAGGGCTCTCATTATTTGGTTTGTTATTGATAAACCCTGTTAATTTAACTATCCAACAAA
>JANYDI010000071.1 GCA_025363695.1 Opitutia bacterium | reverse complement strand
CGGTAGCAATTTACTTAAAATGCTTTGCATTTTAATAAATTGCTACCGTTAGGGGATCCAAGGGGAGCTCGCTCCCCTTAGGATCCCCTTTCCGATGGGCAGTTTTATAAAATGCTAGCGCATTTTGGTAAAATTGCCCATCGGGAAACGCTATACTAAGGCCCCCACAGATCGCTTCGCGATCGGATTTTTTACTTATAGTAGGGCGTGTGATCAATTAAGCTTAAAACCTGTTTTACTGGATCCGTTAGGGTTGATAAATAATTATTTAAAAATAAACCACAAAATGAGAGCCCTGGAGGGGCGAATGATGGACAGCCCTGGGCTAGGGTGTTAATTCTGATGACATTTTTGCCTTTAAAAACCACATGGGTCTAAGTTTATCATCAAAACACACTTAAGGAGGCCTGAAGGGCCGGCAGATACGTAGCCCAGGGCGTAAGCCCTGGGTTTTGGTTGAAAAACAAACCGGAGCCCTGTAAGGGCGGCACTAAAAATGTGAATACGAGTGTCGCCCCTGTAGGGCTCAAGATTTTTTCTACCGTTGGACCCAGGGCTTACGCCCTGGGCTGTCATCTGCCGGCCCTTCAGGCCTCCTTAAGTGCATTTGATGGATGGTTAGATTAATAGGGTTTATCAATATAAAACCACACTATGGGAGGCCTGAAAGGCCGAAGGATGATAGCCCAGGGTTAGGGTGTTAATTCTGATGGTATTTTTGTCTTTTAAAATCACATAGGTCTAAGTCCGTTATCAATATCAATCCACACTTAAGGAGCCCTGAAGGGGCGGCACATGATAGCCCAGGGCGTGAGCCCTGGGTTTGGCATAGAAAAAAGATGTTGAGCCCTACAGGGGCGATTTAGATAATAAATCTTCTAAATTATACAATAAATCTCCTTTGTTATAAATCGCCCCTGTAGGGCTCAAGTTTACTTTTTACCCAAAACCCAGGGCTTACGCCCTGGGCTATCATGTGCCGCCCCTTCAGGGCTCCTTATGTGTGGTTTGTTTTTATTCATAAAATACACCCGGATCGCTTCGCGATCTGTGGGGTGCCTTGTATCGCATCACCTGGTAGCGAATTGCTGAAAATGCGTAGCATTTTCACAATTCGCTACCAGTTAGGGGATCCAAGGGGACAACGTCCCCTTGGCCCTTTTACTTTCAACACTACTTGTTCCCCTTGGCCCTTTAAAAAAAAGCTAGCATTGTGTTAATCTTTTAGATAAAATGCGTCATTTATGAGCAGTAACAACAATTTCACGCCAAGAGCGCAGCAGGTCCTGGCCCTGTCGCGAAAGGAAGCCGAGCGCTTTAACCATAACTACGTTGGGACGGAGCACCTTTTGCTGGGGCTCATCAACTTGGGCCAAGGGGTAGCGGTGAATGTCCTTCAAAAAATGGGACTCGACCTGGAAACGGTCCGCAATGCCGTTGAGAAGCACGTAGGCGCGGGGACGCCCAAGCCTGAGGAACCGGAGATACGGTATACGCCGCGTGTTGAGAAGGTTTTGGCCCTGGCTGGGAAGGAAGCGCGCAAGCTGGGCCACAGTTATGTCGGGACGGAACACATCCTTTTGGGGTTGCTGCGTGAAGGCCAGGGCGTGGCTGGCCGGGTTTTGCAGTCGTTAAATGTGGATATTGAGCGTTGTCGCAACGAAATTTTGGCAGACCTGGACCCCAATTTTGCGCCTGAGTCTCCGGAAGGCGATGACCTTGCGCTTAGCGGGGCGATGAAGCAAGCCGGAGAAGCGGAGGAGCGCAGCAAAGCGGCCGATGTCAAAACGCCAGCCTTGAAGGCCTTTGGACGCGACCTTACTGAGTTGGCCAAAAAAGGTGAGCTGGACCCCGTTATTGGCCGCAAAAAGGAAATCCAGCGCGTCATCCAAATTTTATGCCGACGCACGAAAAACAATCCCGTTTTGCTGGGTGAGGCAGGCGTGGGCAAAACCGCCATCATCGAAGGCCTAGCGCAGGAAATTGCCGATGGCTCGGTCCCTGAACTCATTGCGGGTAAAAAAGTCATTACTTTGGACTTGGCTTTGGTCATTGCTGGAACGAAATATCGCGGTCAATTTGAGGAGCGCATCAAGACGATCATGGAAGAGGTCCGGCGGGCCAAGAACATCATCATTTTTGTGGACGAAATGCATACGCTTGTGGGCGCCGGAGCCGCTGAAGGCGCCATGGATGCCTCGAACATCATTAAGCCAGCCCTCTCGCGCGGAGAGCTTCAGTGTATTGGCGCCACCACGCAAGCGGAGTACCGCAAGCACATTGAGAAGGACAATGCCCTGGATCGCCGCTTTCAGCCTGTCATCGTCGAGGAACCCAGCGTTGAGGACACCGTCACGATTTTACGAGGGATACGACAAAAATACGAAGAACACCACAAGGTTGTCTTCGAGGACTCAGCCCTCGAGGGCGCGGCCAAACTGGCGCATCGTTATATTACTACGCGCTTTTTGCCCGATACCGCGATTGATTTGATCGATGAATCTGCTGCGCGTGCCCGCATTGAATCCATGCGTCGCCCCGAAAAAGTAGAAAAGCTTTCGAAGGAAATCGAGGGCATTTGCGTCTCCAAGGACAAGGCCATCCACGAGCAGCACTTTGAGGAAGCTGCGAAGTTCCGTGACAAGGAAAAGGCCCTACGTTCGAAGCGCGAAAAAACCCTCGAGACCTGGAATAATCAGCGCGAGCAGTCAAAAATCATCATCACCGACGACGCCATACGCACGGTGATAGCCGAACGCACGGGCATTCCGCTGAGTCGCCTGGAGCAAAAGGAAACCGAGCGCCTGCTCAGCCTTGAAAAATACCTACAAAAACGCGTCGTCGGCCAAGACGAAGCCGTAACAGCCGTCTCCAAAGCGCTTAGACGCTCGCGAACCGACCTAAAGGACCCCCGGCGCCCGATAGGCTCCTTTTTGTTCCTTGGACCTACGGGTGTGGGTAAAACCTTGCTAGCCAGGGCTTTAGCTGAGGAAATGTTCGGAGAACAAGAGGCGCTCATCCAGGTAGACATGTCGGAATATATGGAAAAATTCTCTGTATCACGCATGATCGGCTCCCCTCCCGGCTACATCGGCCATGACGAAGGCGGCCAGTTGACGGAATCCGTGCGCCGCAAGCCGTATTCGATTGTCCTGTTTGACGAAATCGAAAAAGCCCACCCGGATGTCGTTCAGCTCCTCCTACAAGTCCTTGAAGATGGCCGCCTCACGGACAGCCTGGGCCGCACCGTCAACTTTCGCAACACCGTTATCATTATGACCTCCAACGTCGGCGCCGAGCTGCTCCAACGCAACAGCTCTATGGGCTTTGGTTCGGGAGATGGCAAAAATGACCTCGAAAGCATCAAAAGCCGCATTGGCGACGAGGTTAAAAAAGCCTTCAAACCCGAGTTCCTCAACCGCATCAGCGAACAAGTCATCTTTAAGTCCCTCCCCAAAGAAGCCCTCACGAAGATCATTGACATCGAACTACGGGCCCTCTCCAAGCGCCTTAAAGACCAGGGCATCGACATCGACGTCACTCCAGCGGCGAAAGATTTCCTCATCGAAAAAGGCTATGACGAGAAATTCGGCGCCCGCCCCCTCAAGCGCACCATCGAGCGCTACCTCGAGGACCCTCTCGCCGAGGGCCTCCTCAAGGGCGATATCCAAAAAAACACCGTCCTCAAGGTCGTCAGCGCCAAGACCCAACTGAGCTTCAAGCAACCCGCGAAAGTCGAAGAGGCAGGGAAAGAGAAGGAGAAGGGGTAGGGCTAGGGGAGCGAGCTCCCCTTGGATCCCCTATCGGTAGCGATTTATTAAAATACTGCGTATTTTAGATAAATCGCTACCGGATGAGGTGATACAAGGCACTCTCCAGGATCGCTTCGCGATCAATTGTTGTTTATTAAAACGCACTTAAGGAGGCCTGAAAGGCCGAAGGATGATAGCCCAGGGCTTTAGCCCTGGGTTTTAGTTAGAAAACAAACCAGAGCCCTACAGGGGCGATTCTTAAAATATATCAAATTTATTACAAAATCAACCATACGATATATCTTGAGTTTCGAGAATCGCCCTTACAGGGCTCTAAATCTTTTTTCACCCGGTAAACCCAGGGCTAAAGCCCTGGGCTATCATCCTTCGGCCTTTCAGGCCTCCCATAGTGTGATTTGGATCAAAAACTTAGATCTATGTGATTTTTTGTTAGATTATATTTTTCTTGACTGATATAACGAGATTTGGTTATCGTTATGGGATATGAGCACTCCATCTGTCGGTCCAAATCCAAAAAATCCGAGTTTACGTACCTATAGCAAAAAAACAAAGAAGCCAAGCGTTCAGCCCTCTGCAACACCGGTTTCCGGCAAGCCAGGAACGCCCCTCACAAGTAGGGCAGCTACGTTCTGGAAAGCGAAAAAAGATGATCGCAGCGTGAAAAATACCAGTCAAGAGAGGCTAACAGAGGTAGATATACCGGGAGTAACGTACCGGAAAAACAAAGAGAGGCACGAGCTTTTAAAAAATATAAAAGAAAAAACAAAAAACTTGTCGCCTGGATTAAAAGGGCAAGTAGAAACCCTAGTAAAAAGAAATACGGAAGATATGATAGCTGAATTAAAAAAACCAAAAGCAGATAGAGCAGCGATATATGAGAAGTATAACGAAAAAATAAGTGAAGAAAAGCTAAAAGAGTTTACAGAGAAAACCTCCTAAAACTCGCCGAGTGGTGGGAGGGGTCTATGGGCTGTTCAGGCAAGGCGCTAGGCGCGTCGCGTGCTGTAGCACGTGAGCGCCGCAGCAACGCAGCATCAACAGTCCATAGACCCCTCCCACCTAGACCAATCCCAGCTCCATTCTCGCTTCCTCCGACATCATTTCTTGGCTCCAAGGGGGGTCCCAGACAATTTCCATATGGGCGCTGCTGCCCTCGGGGAGGACGGCGAGGAGCTGGCCCTCGGCATCGGCGGCGATGGAGGGGCCCATGCCGCAGCCGGGGGAGGTGAGGGTCATGGCCGCGGCGATGTGGTAGCGCTGGGGTTCGAGTTCTTGGATTTCGAGGGAATAGACGAGGCCTAGGTCGACGATATTGACGGGAATCTCGGGGTCAAAGACTTTTCGCAGCTGGTCCCAAAGGAGGCTCTCGGTCGGTTTTTCAGTGGAGATTTTGGGAGCGTTGTCGCTGGCGAGCTTTTCTCCAAGGGCATCAGCGTCCTTGCCCAAGATGCGGAACATGCCGTATTGGCATAGAACGGTAAAGTTGCCGCCCAGGCGATGCGTGATCGTGACCTGCGTGCCAGCTTTGAGCTCAGAGGGGTCTCCCTGCGGAATGAGGGTGGCGCTGACGTTGCGATTTAGCGTGATAGCATCCATAAATTATAAAAAACGAAAGGCGAGAACCATAATAAGGGTCGGTCCTGTGGCGCCGATAAACAGCCCCAAAGGGGAGACGCCTTGCGGACCAAAGTGGCGATTCAGAATGGCTTGGCCGGCAGGATTGGGCGCATTGGCAATGACGGTCATGCCGCCAGCCACTACAGCTCCGCTCACAACGGCGTGCTGTAGGGCGCTGTTATGCAGGAAGTCTGGGACCAAGGAGGCCAGATAGGTGATGGCCGCATTATCGTTAAATGCCGTGAGAACGGCTGCCCCGCCGAACAAAGGTAGCTCCCCCAGACGGCTAAGCAGCGGGGCAATCCACCATTCCTGCAAGCTGCCATGGACCACCAGGCCGGCCAGGAAAAACCCGACCATCAGGGGTGAACGTAGGTTCATGGGCTCCTGATGCGGCGTTGTAGCTTGCATAAAAGCTAGCAAGAACAAAAACCCACCAAGCATCAGGGGGAGCGTGTGCAGCGTCAGGACGGCCCAGGTCAGGAAGCCCAGGTGGGCCCCTACAACCCAGGAGGGAATCGCCGCAGGCTTGGTCTTGGGGTTTTTTGGAGCTTGAAGGGCCTTAAAGTCCTTAAGGAAAAAAAGATAAGTACTTAGCGTTGCGATAAAAATCCCCACAATGGCCTTAGCCCCCAGGTGACCAAAAACGTAGGCGCTGCTCCAATTCCAGCGTTGGGCCACCATGAGGATAGGCGGGGCCGCAAAGTGCGTAAGCGTACCACCCACAGATATATTGGTAAATAGTAGCCCTAGCGTGGCATACTTCAGTTTATTAGAGGGCTTGAGGGCAAAAAAGTGCTCTCCAAGCAAAGAGGCCGCAATCGTCATGGCTGCGGGCTCCGTGATGACGGACCCCAGAAAAGGCGCCACGCCCAAGAGCGTCCACCACCACGCACGGGGTGTCCCCCCCCCAAGGCTTGCAACTCGGCCCAAAACCCGTTCCGCAAAGCTTAGCACAGGACGCGTGGAAGCGATGGCCATAATGACGATGACAAAAACAGGCTCGGTGAAGTGCGCCTGCGTATCCATAAAATGCGTCAAGGCTTCCCAGCCAAAGAAACACCCCATGGCAAGCAAAAGCGGCAGGGCCCAAAGGCCAAAAACCGCTTCAATCTCCCCCAAAAAATGCAATAAAACGGTTACTGGGCTGTGCGTCTGCGCTTCTGGGGTTGCCAGCTCACGCCTATGCGCCATTTTCCTAAAATACCCACTGGCAAAGGTATGCACGATGGCCAGCAAAAAAATCCCCGTCGCCACCAGGTTAAACGGCTCCGCAACCACCCGATGCCAAAGCAGCATAGCTAAGGAGCTCATGGGGTCATCGGTATAGGCATCTAGAGATCTGGGAATGTGCATGACTGTATGTTGAAAGGGCCAAGGGGACGTAGTCCCCTTGGATCCCCTATCGGTAGCGATTTATTAAAATACTACGTATTTATAATAAATCGCTACCGGATGGGGCGATACAAGACCCCTCACAGATCCCGAAGGGATCCGGGTGTATTTATGAACTGCCTTGGAAGGGTGGTTTTGGCGGAGGTATTTTGATGTTTAGACAAGGAACCTAGCGCGACGTGTGCTACAGCACTCGAGCGCGAAGGTGACGCCGTATAAACTCAAAAGACCCCGCCAAAACCACCCTTCGGGGATCCTAAGGGGACCACAGCGCCCCTTAGCCTTTCCCTTTCTACCGATACTCTTTATTCGCCTGCGGTACCTGGATTCCGAGTTTTTTAGCCGTGCTGGTATTGACGGCGAAAACGGGCAGCTTGGCGTCTTGGACGGGAATGGATTTTTGAGGATCCTTGAGTAATTCAATAGCTAAGCGGCCTGTTTGCTGGCCAATGGCGTACTCGTCAAAGGCTAGGCCGGCTAGGGCGCCTTGTTGCACGGCTTCTAGATAGGTGGAGAAAACGGGAACTTTGTGGTTAAGCGCGGGTGTCAGCAGGGCAGCAAGGGCTGAGGCTACGGTGTTGTCTTGGATGAGGAAAAAAGCATCTATGCGGCCAATAAGGCTTTCGGTGGCTGTGCGGACTTCCTTACTGCTTTGGACGGCTGCCGTTACTAGCATGTAGTCTTGTTTTTTGGCACAATTTTCTAAATTTTTGAAAAGAATTACGGAATTATCCTCGCCATAATTTAAAACAACACCTAGGCGAATGGGGCCTTGTTTTTTGAGGATAGCACGTATACGATGCAGGTAATCTTCGAAATCAGGGACGCTGCGTGTGCCTGTAATGCCGGGCTGGGGGTGTTCGAGGCTGGAGATAATCTTGGCGCCTACGGGATCGGTAACGCTGGCAAAAACCAGAGGAATATCGGTAGTATTCCGTACGGCCTGGGCACTGGGTGTGGCAATGGCGATGATGAGCTTGACCTTTTTGGCTGCAAACTTTTGGGCAATTTGGGTAGCCAAAGCGGGACTCCCCTGCGCCTCATCATACAGGATTTGCGTGCCTTCCTGCGGGGAATAACCAGAGGTGGTCAGGACATCGCAAATCCCCCTTCGGACGGCATTCAACGAGGGGTGATCGACGATTTGCGTAATTCCGATAGTAAACCTATGCGGCTTGGAGGCTCTAATGGTCAGGAAAAATGCCAAGGTAAGGGCAGCGATCGTAAAAACAAGAGACAAAAGCTTCTTCATGGCTGGGCTAATCTTCCAGCGCAGGCTTGGCGAGCTGACGCAGTAGGGCTATGCTGCGCAGCCGTGAAGCGCTGCTTTCTTGGTAGTCATGGATGCGCTGAAGGGCTTCCTTGTGTTCGGAGGGCACAGGCAAAATCTTTTCTTCCACATAGAGGAGGCGACCATTTTTGCCTTCTACAAAGAAGTCCGAGACAGCCTTGGCAGGCATTTTTTGCAAGTGCTCAAAACTGCTATAAGTCAGGCCTGCAGGGGGTTCTTCAAGATTGAAATCTTTGTGTGTCGTGACCACAAATCCCTTTTCCTGTGCGAGCGCTCCAAAGGAAGCGTTGGCCCCCGCTTGTAGTTGCGCGACTAAGTCTTCGCGAATAGCCGTGCCATAGGTTTGAAAGGCCTTGAGTTTTTCTTCCGCTACGTAATCGGCTTCGATCCTTGCCTGCGCTTCTTCTAGGCTCAAGGGGCGTTGTTCTTGCTGTCCGTCCAGGAAAAACAAGACGTAGGCGTCCCCGGTGAATAGGGGTGAAGAGCAGTAATGCTGATTATCTAAATCAAAAAGCGTAGCCACGGCATCCGCCTGCAGGTAGGAAAAGTCTTCCATCGGCTCGCCTTCACGCACGCTAACGGGGGCTTCGAGGGTGAGGCCCCGATCGCTCAGGAGCTGCTTAAATGGGTCGCTTTGATAAGCGATGTGAGCATCAAACAGGGCATACTCAAGGCCACAGGCCAGCTCTTGGGTTATTTTTTTGGCCTCCTCGCGTCGAATAAAGTAGACCAAAAGCTCGTCCTTGAGGTCTTTGTTGCCATTGAACAATTTTTGCCGGCAGGCTTCAATTTTTTCCTGATCAGGCTCAGGAAGCGTCTCGATTTTGGCGCCTATTCCAAAGCGTACTGAGCTGAGCTGAAGCGTCTTGGGCTCAATATAACGTGCTTTATTTTGCTTGTAGTAGCCTTCTAGGGCTGCCGGCTCCTTGCTGATATCCGTAGTCCAGTGTGTTTCGTCGAGCTTGGCTTCCTCAACGGTCCAGCGTGTACGGGCGATTTCCAGGATGCGCTGAGCCTCGTAATCCAGGGTATAACCCGGGCCTTCCAGGAGCTTTTGGACCAGGTGCATGCGGTAATCTTGTTCAAAAATCTGCAACAGCCGCTCCTTGTCCTTCCCAAAGCGTTCGACGAAGTCTTCATAGCGTTTGGGTTCAAAGTCGCCATCCTTGTTCGTAAAGAACGGCCTAGTGGCCAAAAAGGCGTTGAGCTGATTACTTGAGGGCGCTGGGATGAGCCATTTATCGGCTAAATGAAGCAGCGGCGGACGCATCTGTATCAGTGTGGCCAGCTGCTCCTCATTGCTAGGAGGCATGCCACTATTCATTTGACATGAAATCAGCGCTGCCGTCTGCAAAAACTCCATATCCTTGGCAGATCGAAGGTTATACCCGTAATAGTCAAGCGGCTTCACCTCCTGATGCGCACGTCCTATACCCGGGGAACGCCCTACCGTAAAGACGAAAGAAGTGATGATAATCGCAAGCAGTACGATGAAAATCGACCTGAGGTGTTTGTGCAGCTTTTCCTGGATCCAAGTAATCATAAAAGGGTGTGCACTTAACAAAACGAGGATCCACGTATCTGTCAAGCGCAATTCTTAGAAAAGGCTAAGGGCTAAGGGGAGCCAGCTCCCCTTGGATCCCCTTTCCGATAGCGATTTTGCAAAATACTACGTATTTTGGCAAAATCGCTATCGGGAAGTCCATACTAAAGGTCCCCCCAGATCGCTTCGCGATCGAGGCATTTGCAAAAAATACACCCGGATCGCTTCGCGATCTGTGGGGTGCCTTAGTATATGTTTCCCGATGGCGATTTATTAAAATATGTAATATTTTGATAAATCGCCATCGGAAAGGGGATCCTAAGGGGAGCAAGCGCCCCTTGGCCCTTAAATTTTTCTTGCGTGGACTACCGTGTTCGATACATAATCATGCAGCGTTCGGTGCTGCTTGTTGGTCAGCGCAACCGCATGGCTACCCACAAAGAGCAGGGCTGAGACGGCCAAAAAGGCAGGGCTGCCAAGGCTTCCGGAAACGACATACTGCAGCAAAATCGGAAAGCCGAACAAAAACTGTGCCATAACGCGTGCAATGGCCTGGTAGAGCATAAGGGGCTTGCCCTCAATGGTTTCCACCTTCAGGAAGAGCAATTGCTTGCCAGGAGTGGCTCCTTTTTTGGCCAAAAAGTAAATAAAGTAGGGGAGGCTAATCAGCGCCAAAGTGGGGTGTATCGTGCCGGGGATCAGCTGCGTGATGAGGACGTCAAAGCTGAAGGCAAGACTTCTGCGTATGCGGATATCACCGGTCTTTGCCCAGGCGATCAGGGTTTGAATGCGGCTGTTTTCTTTCATAATGAGAACCTGTTTTAATGATAAGCAATTATAAACTTTAAATCAAGGCAATAATCTTGGCCACTGGCTTGACTTTCTGGGGCTAGGGGCCATAATCAGGGCCATGAGAATCCCTGTCACTATTGTTCGCGGAGATGGGGTGGGGCCTGAAATCATGGGCGCTGTTTTAGCCATCCTCGAAGCGGCCAAGGCACCGCTTGCCTATCAGGAAGTCTACTTAGGTCAAGCGGCTGTGCAACAGGGCCATCCTACGGGCATCAGCGCTGAGGCCCTGAAAGCCATTACCCAAACAGGCGTTTTACTCAAAGGCCCCCTTATGACCCCACAAGGCGGTGGCTTCAGCAGTGTCAATGTGGCCCTCAGGAAGCTTTTAGACCTGTATGCCAATGTGCGCCCGGCTCGGGCCTATGGGCCCTATGTGGCGACTTTGCATCCGCGCATGGATCTCGTCGTGATTCGGGAAAACGAGGAAGACCTCTACGTCGGGCAAGAATACCGGCAAACCCCAGACGTGCTCCAGGCCGCTAAAATCACCAGCCATCGGGCTTGTGAGCGTATTATCCGCTATGCCTTTGACTATGCCAGGCTGCACAAACGCAAAAAAGTCACCTGCTTGAGCAAGGATAATATTCTCAAAAAAACCGATGGCTGCTTCCATGCTATTTTTAAAACGCTGTCCTTGGCGTATCCAGAAATCGAAGCTGAGCACCTTATCGTAGACATCGGCATGGCGCGTATTGTCCACAAGCCTGAGCACTTTGATGTCATCGTTCTTTCCAACCTTTATGGGGATATTCTTTCAGATATTACGGCACAGCTTTCGGGCTCCGTCGCCCTAGGCCCTTCCGTAAACATAGGGCCTGAGGTCGCGCTTTTTGAAGCCATTCATGGCTGTGCGCCGGACATCGCCACCCGAGACTGCGCCAACCCTTCCGGGCTGCTTTTGGCGGCGCTGTCCATGCTTGGTTATCTGGGGCAAGAAGCCGTGGCTGAGCGTATCGAAAATGCCTGGCTGGCCACCCTCGAAGCGGGGCAGCACACGCCCGATATCTACACGCCTGAGCGCTCTCAACACAAAGTCGGCACCCACGCCTTTGCCCAGGCCGTCATTCAGCGTCTGGGTCAAAAACCCCACACCCTCAAGCCCGCTTCACGGCAAGCCAGTCTCAAGCCCCTTTCCCGAGAACCCGAAATCCCTCAAAAGTCCCTCAACCTCAAGGCCTTAGACGTTTTTATGCATTGGGAAAGCTCCCAGGCGCGCCAACACCTCGAAACCCTAAAAACCCTGCAGCTCCCCCACTGGACCCTCGCCTGCGTCCAAGGCCGAGGCCTCGAGGTTTTTCCAAGTACCCTCGTTTGGCCCCAGTTCTGCGACTACTGGCTCTGCCGCTTCGTCCCGCAGGAAGCAACGGCGCCCCCCCAAGCCGCGATTGCCCGGCTCTTGACGGCGTTGGCGGCGTTGCGTGAGGGGAAGTTTGTACAGGTGCAGGTGGTATACGCGTAGTGTTGAAAGGGAAGGAAATATAAAGGGCCAAGGGGCGCTTGCGCCCCTTGGATCCCCTCCGATAGGCGATTTTCAAAAATGCAGAGCATTTTATAAAAATCGCCTATCGGTAAGGGTGATACAAGGCTCCCCACAGATCCCTTCGGGATCGAATTTAAGCAATGTTTATCAAAACACACTTAAGGAGGCCTGAAGGGCCGGCATATCGTAGCCCAGGGCTAGGGTGTTAATTCTGGTGCTATTTTTGCCTTGAAAAATCACATCAAATCTGGAAAGGGCTATATTGTATTGAAAATAACTTAACTACTTGACTAACAACAAACCACACATAAGGAGGCCTGAAAGGCCGGCAGATCGTAGCCCAGGGCGTAAGCCCTGGGTTTTTGGGTAAAAAGTAAACTTGAGCCCTACAGGGGCGATTTATAATAAAGGAGATTTATTGTGTAATTTAGAAGATTTATTATCTAAATCGCCCCTGTAGGGCTCAAAATCTTTTTTCTATGCCAAACCCAGGGCTCACGCCCTGGGCTACGATATGCCGCCCTTTCAGGGCTCTCATTTTGTGGTTTTAAGCTTAGTTAATTGATCACACGCCCTAATGTAAGTATTCTTTGTGGTTTAAATAAATACTTATATTGACAATATTCGATCGCTTCGCGCCCATGTGGGGGGGCTTAGTATCACCCTCCCCGATAGGCAATTTTACCAAAATGCGCTAGCATTTTGTAAAATTGCCTATCGGAGGGGATCCTAAGGGGCGCCAGCGCCCCTTAGCCCTTTCCTCCTCCTCCTCCTAGCCCTTCGCGCCTCGTATGCCCACTCTACTGCCGCCCTTCCTCTCAGCACGTCGGGCGAGCAGGACAAAGGGCAGGCCCATGAGCAGGTAAAGGACGGCGAAGATGAGGCCTAGGCCGAGGAAGTCGTAGTGGGCATTGGCCAGTTGGGTATAGGTTTCGGTGAGCTCGACAATGGTGATGACGGAGAGCAGGGAGGAGTCCTTGATCAGCGAGATGAAGTCGTTGGTGATGGGCGGGATGACGATGCGGATGGCTTGGGGGATCATGACATGGCGTAGTGCCTGGAAGTGCGACATGCCTAGGGCTCGGGCGGCCTCCATTTGGCCTTTGGGGATGGCGATGAGGCCGGCTCGGTAGTTTTCCGCCTCATACGCCATGTAGTTGAGTCCTAGGCCTAGGATGCCCGCTAGGATGGGTGGCAGCTTGATGCCTAGGTGCGGGAGTCCGTAAAAAATCAGGTAAAGCTGAATGAGCAAAGGGGTGCCGCGCAGGGCTTCGATAATCATGCTAGCCAGCAGTGAAAAGGGTCTCGCCCAATAGACCCGTACAATGGCCAAAAATAGGCCCAGCGTGAGGGCTAAAAGCATAGACAAAAGCGAGATAAGCAGGGTAGTGATGGCGGCTTCGAGCAAAATAGGTAAAAAGCCAATATAGCGAACAACTCTCCCGTCATCAGCGGTATCGGTGTTTTGGCTAGCGATGGTTTTTTCGTAATGGGCGGTTTGTTCCTCCGTGGCCGTGTAGGGGCCCAGCCAAGCCTCCATGCGTGGGTTCCAGAGCTTCCAGGAGACCAGTATGCCCTGCAAAACTCCCGTTTGGGTGAGGATTTTGATGGCGGCATTGAGCTCCTCAAGCAGCTCGGGGTGGTCGTCGGATACGACCATGCCGTATTCGAGGTTCCCCAAGGGTGGCCCGACCATTTTGAGGCCCTTGATGAGCGCGGTATAGTAGGCAGATTCAGGGAAGTCCAGCAAAACCGCATCGATGCGGCGGTGCAAAAGGTCCTCGTAGGCATTGACTTCGTAAGCATAACGCCGCAGCTCCAAGCCCTCGATAGGCTTTATGGAAATCCCCCCTTTCCAGTTGCGATAAGTCCCGATTTTACGGTTTTCCAGGTCGTCAAAATGCTGTATCGTGGTCTCATTTTGGCGCACCACCAATTGCCCGTAGGACAAAAAATAGGGGTCTGTATAGAGCACCCCAGGGCTGCCGGTGGGCAGCAGCGGCAAGCCATTTATCACGACATCATAAAGCCCTCGGCGCAGCCCGGGGATGAGGCAGTCAAAGTTGTTGCCGATAAATACAGCCTTGCGCCCCAAACATTCCGCAATGGCATGGATGATATCGACTTCAAACCCAATAATGGCGCCCTTAGGGTCTGCAAACACGTAAGGAACGCCGCTGTTGGGGTCAGCAGCCCAGCGGAGTTCCTTGGGTCCTGAGGACCCTGAGGACCCTGAGGGTTCTGCAAACAAGGCCTGCCCCATAAACACGCCTAAAATAACAGCAATCAAGCACCTGTGCATTATCGAAAGCGCTTCAAAAAGCGTTGCGTGCGTTCATCCTTAGGCGCGATAAAAATCTCGTCCTCGTCGGCAATTTCTACAATGCGGCCGCCTTCCATATATACGATATAGTCCGAGGCATCGCGGGCAAAGGACATCTCGTGCGTGACCACGACTTGCGTCATGCCCTCGGCATCCAAATCCCGCATAACCTGCAGGACTTCCTGCACCAGCTCCGGATCCAGCGAGGACGTGGGCTCATCATAGAGCATCACTCTGGGCGTCATGGCCAGTGCCCGGGCAATCGCAGCACGTTGCTGCTGACCTCCGGATAAACTCGCCGGATAACGGCCTGAATAGCGAGCTAGGCCCACTTTTTTGAGCACCTGATAAGCCCGTTCTTCCGCATAAGCTTCACTTTCTTTTTTGACCACCTGAGGCGCCAGCATCACGTTTTCCAAAATCGTCTTATGCGGAAACAGGTTAAACGCCTGAAACACCATGCCCACCTGGCTGCGCAACTGGTGCGCATGTTCCTCAAAACGCGGATTTGGGTGCACCTGTTTGCTTTTACGGCTCAAGCTCACATCGCCTACGCAGATTTTCCCCGAGTCCAAAATTTCTAAGCAATTGATGCAACGCAACAACGTAGACTTCCCGCACCCCGACGGCCCAATAATCGACACCAAGTCCCCCTGGTACACGTCCAGGCTCACCCCATGCAGGACTTCCACCTCGTCAAAGGACTTGTGCAGGTCTTCAATATGAATAATAGGCCGCTCGCTCATTACGGCCTCAATAGCAGGTCCATTGCCACAATAACGCAAGCTAAAAAGAAGGGAGGGAAGGGCAAAGGGGCGCTTGCGCCCCTTTGAATCCCCTACAGGTAGCGATTTTTAAAAATGCGATGCATTTTATAAAAATCGCTACCTGGGAGGGCATGCGAAGGGTTCCCGGATTCCTTTGAAATCGAAATTAAGCAAAATAACTATTTATTTAAACCACATATAAGGAGGCCTGAAGGGCCGGTATATCGTAGCCCAGGGCGTAAGCCCTGGGTCCGGGATGGAAAATAAGCCGGAGCCCTGTAAGGGCGGCACTCAGAATGTGAATACGAGTGTCGCCCCTGTAGGGCTCAAAAATTTTTCACCTGTAAACCCAGGGCTTACGCCCTGGGCTACGTATATGCCGGCCTTTCAGGCCTCCTTAAGTGTGGCTTAATAAATAATTATATTGCTTGGGCTCGATCGCAAAGCGATCTGGATGGGCCTTGTATCCCTACTCCCGATAGCGATTTTGCCAAAATACGCAGTATTTTGCAAAATCGCTATCGGAAAGGGGATCCCAGGGAAGCGAGCTCCCCTGGGCCCTACTTCCTTTACTTTCAATAGATAAAATCCTTGCATCGGTAGCGATTTCGTGTTACGTTAATCCCCAAGTGAAAAGCCAGGACCTTATAGAGCTGACTGTTCGGGCCACGATCCCTACTTCCAGCGGCTGTGCTGTTTTTTTGGAAGGCCGCCAGGGCAAGCAAGCAAAGGTGTTTATCATCTACGTGGATGTTGGGGTAGGGGAGGCCCTTTCTATGGCTTTACAGGGCATGCACAAAGAGCGGCCCCTAACGCATGACCTGATTATCAGCATTTTTAAAGCTTCGGGTATTCTTTTAGAACAAGTCATCATTAACGACGAAAACGATGGCACCTTTTATGCCCGACTGGCGCTACACATGGAAAACGAGCTGGGCACCAAGCTTATCGAAATCGACGCCCGCCCAAGCGATTGCATGATCCTAGCCCTGCGACTTGGACGCCCCATCTACGCAACAGCAGCGGTTTTCGAAGCGGTTGAGGACATGAGCGCCGTCTTTGAGCGTTTGGTTAAGGAACGAGCCGGGAAGTAAGCCTTCTTACCGCCCTCTTTTAATCATCTCCTTGAGCTCATCTGCCGTAGGTAGTTTTTTGGCCGCCTGTTGCTCGGCATAGATGTCTTCTAGTTCCTGAAGCTCTAGGTTCTGTGAAGAAATATTGATATAAGCATTTATTAATGCCACACTTAAGGAGGCCTGAAAGGCCGAAGGATGATAGCCCAGGGCTTTAGCCCTGGGTTTTGGCATGGAAAAAAGATTTTTGAGCCCTACAGGGGCGATTCATTAAACCTGATATATTGCCCATAGTTAATTTTTAGATAAATTTGATATATTTTAATGAATCGCCCTTACAGGGCTCTGGTTTGTTTTTTACCGTAAACCCAGGGCTAAAGCCCTGGGCTGACAAGCATTCGCCCCTGCAGGGCTCTCATTTTGTGGTTTGTTTTTAAATAATTATTTATCAACCCTAACGGATCCCTCAAAACAGGTTTTAAATTTAATTGATCACACGCCCTAATGATCTAACCATTCATCCAATGTGTGTTTTATTGATAAAAAATTATATTATCCATAATTCGATCGCTTCGCGATCGAGAGGTGGCATTGTATCACCCTTCCAGGTGGCGATTTTCCTAAAATGCATCGCATTTTAGAAAATCGCCACCTGTAGGGGATCCCAGGGGACGCGTCCCCTTGGCCCTTACTACAACGGAATTGCCGTGGGTGTGTTTTCCCAGCTTTGGCGTTCTGCCCAGGGAATTTCGGAGGCATCAGGATCGCTATGAGCACAACCACTGAGAAGAAGGGTGAGGAGAATAAGTAGGTATTTGTACATGATTTTAAATTTCTTTTAGGAGAATGATTTTCGCATGGGAGACCTCTTCAGAGGCATCCAAAGGTTTTTCCTTTTCTTCTTTGTCTTTATCGCTGTCTTTGTCTTTGTCGGGTTCTGTTGGCTCTTTATCTTTCTTGTCCTTCTCTAAGTCAAGATCTTTGGCTTTCTTTTCTTTGGGTTGATCCTTTTCTTTTTTTTCTTTTTTACCCGGGACTGCGATATAGGCCTCGAGGCCGAAATGACGTTCATAATGGTCTACATGAATACGTAGTCCCAAAATTCGGGTAAAAACGCTTAAGGTTTCAGGAAGTTCTCCTTTGTCCTTAAAGAACGTGTTATGCGTCGTCTCCGTGACGCCATTGTCCTTGCTAAGATCCGGAAACGGGTTGCCGGTGAGGGCCATTTCGATGGGCTCTATGCCCATGTCTTCATCTGTTTGGGCTAGAATAGCCCGAACCAGGGGCGTACTGGTGTTGACATTGACGGGACCTTTATGCACCAAGGAACAAACTTTTTTGAGGGTATCCAGGCGCGTAGCGGTTACCTCATCGAGGGTAAAAAAAGCTTTTTCGAAGCCCTGAATAAGACGCAGTTCATCGAAGGTTTGAATCTCTTTTTGTTTATGCAAGTAGGGTGGGCTCATCTTTTGGTAGACGCTTTCCTTGCCTCCTTGGGGCCGAGGATGCGGGCTGACCTCATCGGATTCCATGAAGTCCAGGAGCGAATCGGCAAGCATGGGGGCTTCATCTTTGAGGCCTAGCTGAGTAAACAAGGCATTCAGGATGACTTCGTTGCTGGCCAGTAGCGGCAATTTACCCGTTTCATCCCATACTTCCAGCCGCAAGGTGACGTCTTCGGGCAGGGGAAAGGCTTCCAGCAAGGTCTCGAGGCCTTCCGCATCCCAGGCTTGAGCTTGAGGAGACTTTAAGCCTTCCCCCAAGATGTGTAGCTCGTTAAGTACGGCAAGGCTCAATGACAGCGTGTTATAGGCCGTGCAACGTAGTTGCTCTCGGTCGTTAAAAAGCGCCTGGTAACGAATCTCCTTAGTTGCCTGCAGGAGGAGCTCTCCAATAATAATCGACAGGAGGGCCAGCATGCCCATAACGCCAACCAAGATGACGCCGCGTTTATAAGATCCGTTCATAGACAAGGTCGACCCTGTCATAAGTTGGCATTGTTTGCAACTTCTTTTACAATAAAAAAGCAGTACAGGAAGCGTCTTTTTTGTCGCTTTTTTGGGAAACAGGAATACTGTCTATGGGAGGATGCTTGAAAATTCAAAATCTGAACCCGTTATCAGGTCTCTTGCCAGGAGCCTCTTTTTCCCCATGCTGGGGTGGTTCTTTTTTGTTGGATCGCTGCCTCTGATTGCCTTGGGTATTGGCTACTACCGTCAGGTATCGCGTTTGCTTCAGAAGGAATTTTTTGATCGTCTTCAGGCTATTGGACAACGTCAGGTCAATAGCATTGAGAGCACCATCACAAAAACAAAGGGTCTTTTAGAAATTTTTACCGGAACACGGCGTATGGCTCATTTGTTACCAGCCCTGGAGCAAATGAAGGTAAATCCTGACCCGAAATTTTGTAATGAAGTTTTGGCTCAGTGCGATTCTTTGATTGGAAAAGTTTCTAAGGTATTGGGCTTCAAGGACTTCCTGATTTTTGGACTCGACGGAGAGCTCCTTTATGCAGCCAGCGGAACGGCATCGTTTCAATTAGGGATTCTTAATTCAGATTTTAGATACCCCCACTTAAGGCTGGCCTTTCAAAAAGCCATGAGCCATCTGAGCACGCAAGTCGCTCGCCTCGACTTGGGCCCAAGCTACGATCCCCTCCCTCTTTTTATCGTCACGCCCATCATTGTTGAGTTTCGATTAAAGGGCCTAGCGGTTGTTCGCTTAAATAATGAAGATTTTTACCAGGTTGTAAAGGACTACAGTGGCCTTGGAGCCACGGGAGAAACCCTACTTATTTCGGATTGCGACGATGGGTATATTCTTTTCAATCCGACACGTTTTGGTGGCAAACTAGGCTTAAATGATTACGCCGGGCTTCACCCTATGGCTCAACAGCTTATCCAAAACGCCCTTAAGTCTGAAAGTGGGTTTTGTCGTACCGTAGATTATCGCAACCACGAGGTGCTTGCTGCCTGGAATTACCTTCCAAGCACCCATTGGGGTATTGTTGTAAAAAGTGATGCTTCGGAGTTAGTCGCTCCCATGGGAGACATTGAGCGTTATACTTTTTTTGTGATTGCGCTTACCCTCGTTCTTTTATTCTTTGCTTCGTCTTTTGTGGCAGCGACCTTGTCGCAGCCTTTCCGACTCTTTGCTCGGACCGCCTATGCCATCACAGAGGGACGTCTTTATTTTGATTTTAAGACCTATCGAAATGAGGGGCAGCATAGTCTCTTTGTCATTATCAAACACCTTTTAGACAGTCTTTCTGCTTTTAGAAATCAGGTGAAATTGGTATTAAACCATGGGTTAATGCAACTCAGTGTCATTAATAAAGGCGTTTATTCCTGTCGCACGGCTAACCGCAACCTTGAACAATATGCCGTGACGATGGCCAGTAGCGTCACCGTTGCTTATGAGACCTCTAGAGCCATAGTCCAAAGATTTGGAAGTATTAGCCTAGCGATGGAGAGTTTGGCTAGCTCCAGTGAGGGAGGGCTAAAAAACATTACGGAGATGCATGATGCTTTTATACGAGTCAGAGATTACAATGATGCTCAGATCTTTCGTTTTGACGCCATCCACTTGGAGCCAGAGGGTTGCCAAGAGGGAGTCCAAAGGCTCCTTTACCTGTGCAATCAGATGGATGTTATCCTTGTTAACCTTATGATGGAAGCTTCAATCTTGGGCGCTCAGGGAAGGGGGGTTGTCGCCATTGCCAAAAAACTAAAAGAATTTGCTAAGGAGTTCAATGGCGTGAGCGAGTCCCTGGAGACTTCCTTTGGACACATAAATGCTGTGATAAAAACAAACACTAGCGAAGCGCGTGTTTTTTCGGAAAATTTGACAAAAGTGATCGAGCACAGCGAAAAGACGTCTACTCAACTCCTTCACACCGTGCAGCAAATACAAGGTATTCCTTCCCTATTAACCTGGGCTACCGAGCAAGTGAACACACAAGAAGCAACCCTCAAGCTTGTAAAAGTCTATGCCAAGCGCATGTCCACGGTAAATGATGAGCTTTATATTGCCTTTGCTGAAATCATCAAAGAGCTGGAGTATTTTGACTCTACGTACAAAAAAGTACAGTCACATCTGAGGCGTTTTTGTAAATAATATTGAAATGCAGCCCTCCTGTTTCTACACTACGAGGATGCTCGTGCTTTCTCAGATTGAAGACTACTGCAACAAACGCCTGAATGTGAGCGCCATAGAGGATTTCCCTGGAATACTCAATGGGCTGCAGGTAGAAAATTCAGGAAAAGTCACCAAAATCGGGGCTGGCGTGGATGCCAGTCTTTGGACTTTTAATGCGGCCAAGCAGCAAAATGTAGATTTTCTTATTGTCCACCATGGTCTTTTTAAGGGGGGATGGACGCATCTTTGTGGCCCCCATTACCAACGCATGCGCCGTCTGTTTGAGGGAGATTGTGCGCTTTATGCCTCGCATTTACCGCTAGATGCCCATCCGCAACTCGGAAACAATGCGCAATTAGCGGCAGCCTTAGGCCTAGAGCCCATCGATAGCTTCCTTAACTACAAAGGCACAGACATTGGCATCATCACCGAGGCCCCCCCTAGCCGAGATGCCCTTAAGCTTCAGCTCGAAACCTTGTTTGAGCGTCCGATTCTTTCCCTAGAATGGGGTTCCCTCACGCCCCTGCGTGTAGGGTTTTGTTCCGGAAATGGCTCCAGCGCGCTTACCCAATTGATCGCCAGTGGCGTGGATACCCTCGTTACCGGAGAGCTCAAGCAGTCCTGCTTTGCTCAGATCCAAGAAGCTGGCCTCAATGTCTATGCCTGCGGCCACTACGCTACCGAGACCTTCGGCGTCAAAGCGCTCGCCCAGGACCTTGCTCAACGCTTCGATTTGCCGTGGAGTTTTTTAGATTCTTTTTGCCCCTTGTGATGGCAGGAAGTTAAAGGGCCAAGGGGAGCTCGCTCCCCTTGGATCCCCTTTCCGATAGCGATTTTGCAAAATACTGCGTATTTTGGCAAAATCGCTATCGGGATAGGCTATACAAGGCACCCCACAGATCGCTTCGCGATCGAAGTGTACTTTTTGAACTGCTTCGAGCCGGTTTGAGGGGTGCATTGGGGGTTCAGGCAAGGAAGGGAAGTGCGTAGCGCACTACGGTGCGTGAGTCACTTCCGTTCCGCAGCATCAACCCCCAATGTGC
>JANYDI010000039.1 GCA_025363695.1 Opitutia bacterium | reverse complement strand
AGCCCAGGGCGTAAGCCCTGGGTTCGACATGAAAAAAAACCGGAGCCCTGTAAGGGCGGCACTCAGAACATGAATACGAGTGTCGCCCCTGTAGGGCTCAAAAAAATTTCACCCGTAAACCCAGGGCTTACGCCCTGGGCTACGATCTGGCGGCCCTTCAGGCCTCCTTATGTGTGGTTTACTGGATAGCTTAACTGATTGATCCACGGGCCCTAAAATATCAATCTTTCATTACAAAAAAAATTTTCTTCACAGAACCTAAGGCCCCCTGCAGATTCCTTCGGAATCGGACCCAGGTTATTTTACTGTTTTTTTATGCGATAAAGTAATTGTTTAACTTAGACTGCTTGGATATCGATCCCGAAGGGATCTGGGACGGCCTTAGTATCACCCGATTCCCGATAGCGATTTTCCAAAAATGCGCCAGCATTTTTGAAAATCGCTATCGGAAAGGGGATCCTAAGGGGCGCAAGCGCCCCTTAGAAGCATCTTTACCTCCTCCTTCACCTGCTCTATGACGGGCGTGGGGTTATCGGCGGCGTCG
The DNA here is from genome assembly GCA_025363695.1 of Opitutia bacterium. GTDB lineage: Bacteria > Verrucomicrobiota > Verrucomicrobiia > Opitutales > JANYDI01 > JANYDI01. Next base: position 7,823 of record JANYDI010000039.1, on the reverse strand, counting down.
AGGACGGCGCTGACCCATTGCGCGATGGTGGCCATGTGGGCGGGGCCTAGGCCGCGCGTGGTGATGGCCGCGGAGCCGATGCGTAGGCCACTGGCCTTGAAGGGGCTACGGGTTTCTCCAGGGATGGTGTTGCGATTGCACGTGATATGGGCTTGATCCAGAAGGGTCTGGGCCGTTTTTCCGTCTAGATTTGGGTGCTTTTTGGTTAAATCTATAATCAATAAGTGGTTATCGGTGCCGCCGCTGACGAGGCGATGGCCTTGCTGGATAAAGCTTTCAGCGAGCGCTTGGGCATTGCGGACGACCTGTTGGGCATAGCTTTGGAATGCGGGCTCAGCGGCTTCGAGGAAACAGACGGCTTTGGCGGCAATAATGTGCATGAGCGGACCTCCTTGGATGCCCGGGAACACGGCTGCATCGATGCGCTGGGCAAACTCGGCTTTGCACAGGATGAGGCCGCCGCGAGGGCCGCGCAGGGTCTTGTGCGTGGTGGTGGTAACGAAGTCCGCATAGGGCACGGGGGAAGGGTGGGCATTTCCGACAACCAAGCCAGCGATGTGCGCCATGTCGACCAGGAGGTAGGCGCCACAGGCTTGGGCTATTATCTGCATGCGCTCAAAGTCAAGCGTACGCGGATAGGCTGAGGCGCCCACGACAATCAGCTTTGGGCTGTGTTCCTGGGCCAAAGCGGCAATGTTGGTGTAGTCGATGCACTCGGTTAAGGGATCTACGCCGTAATGGACGATGCGGTAAAGCATGCCGCTAAAGTTTTTGCTATGACCGTGGGTCAGGTGCCCGCCGTGGTCCAGACGCATACTCAAAATGGTGTCTCCGGGCTGTAGGGTCGCTAGGTAAACGGCCGCATTGGCTTGGCTGCCAGAGTGGGGCTGCACATTGACGTGCTCGGCTCCAAAGAGTTTTTTGGCGCGCTCGATGGCGAGGGTTTCGATGGCATCTACATGCGTGCAGCCGCCGTAGTAGCGACGGCCCGGGTAGCCTTCGGCATATTTGTTGGTAAGAATGGAGCCAGCGGCCTCCAAAACGGCTGGGCTCACGCGGTTTTCAGAAGCAATGAGCTCCAGGTGATCCTGCTGTCTGTGGGTTTCACGCAGGAGCTGCGCGTAAAGCTCGGGATCACAGCGCTCCAGAAAGCCCTTATTTTTTGTAGCATCAATCATCATAAATTATTAAGAAAACTGTCGACAAAAGGTTCTCTTTTCCGCAAGGATGAGAGCAGCTACCCCAAAATGCAAGCTCAAAAAAACACATGTACGTTTCGAATATTAAAACCCTGGGAAAGGCGCCTCATCGCCTCATGGTTTATGGCAAGAGCAGCGCGCGGGCAGCGGCAGCCTTTTCCTTGGTGGAGCTGGTCTTTGTGATGGGGGTCATAGGGGTCCTCATGTCGATTATGGTACCGGTGGCGCATAATGGCATAAAAAAAGCTGAAAAACTTCAGATACAAAACAACATGCGTAAAATTTGCCAGACCTATCGCAGCTACCTTGCGGACGATCATGCGGCTATCCGAGTAACTAACTTGAAGGCCTTTGCCAAGAAACTGGCTACGGAAACGGGCTTGGGGGCGCATGATGCCAGTGTTTGGCGTTTAAAGGGAACTTCTGTGCCCAAGTCAGTGCTTACGGACACATGGAATGGTGCCGAGTCAGAATTTAAGGTAAACAAAAATGTTACGCTCGACAGCCATCCCTATACGCCCTTTATTTGGACGGCAGGCCTTGAGGGAGATGCTGCCTTTGCTGACGCTAATAAAAACAAACCCAAGTTTATCTGCCTTTGGAATGGCGATGTGGTTGAATGCCAGAAGGATGACGATGTTTATCTGTATGATGGAAAAAATTTTGTTAGAGATATAAAAACCGTGCTCGACGCCCTTACTGCTTTATGAATTTATGACTACGGACCCTATCTATATTTTTGGTCATCGCAACCCGGATGCAGACTCGATTTGCTCGGCCCTGGCTTATGAGGACTTCAAAAAACGCACAGGTCAGGAGGGCTATGTGGCAGCCCGTTGCGGGAATAGCAATGAACGTATTGACGCCATTTTGGGGCGATTTTCATCCTCTCTTCCAGTGTTCATCGGTGATATTACGCCACGCATCAAGGACATCATGGTCCCGCGCAACAAAGTGATTACCGTGGCCCCAGAGGCTACCTGCGCTGAGGCGCTGGAGTTTATTGACGACTATGACATCCGCGCTTTGCCCGTAGTGGATGCTAAAAATAACACCCTGGGGCTTATTTCCGTCTTTGACTTGGGGCAGTTTTTTATCCCCAAGCCCAGCCACGCTGGGTTATTGCGCGAAGTATCCAGCAGCGTGAACGACATTGTCCGTGCCTTGGACGCCCAGAGCCTGCATCTCCATGAGCCTGAACGGGTTGAGGACCTCTATATCCGCGTGGCGGCCATGTCACTTGAGACCTTTGGCAAGATTTCCGTCGAGCAGCGTCAGCCGCTCAACCAGAACATCATCATCGTCGGTGATCGCAGTGATATTCATCTATCTGCGATTGAAATGGGCGTACGCCTCATTGTGGTGGTCAGTAACTTAAGCCTGGACTCCGAAGTGCTCGAGTTGGCTAAACAAAACAAGGTGAGCGTCATTATCAGCCCCTATGGTTCTGCAGCCACAGCCTGGCGTATCCGTTCGGCCGTTAGGGTTTCACAGGTCTTTCAGAAAACGTTTGAGACCTTTGGACCCCAGGAAAAGCTGGCCCAGATCCGCCAAAAAATGGGCACTCAAGGCATTACGACACATCCCGTTGTGGACGAAGACGGTAAGCTCCTGGGCTTGTGCACCAAGACGAACCTCCTGCATGCCGTCAAACGCCGCATTGTTTTGGTAGACCACAACGAAATGAGCCAGGCGGTTTTGGGGGCTCAAGATGCTGAAATTTTGGAAATCATCGACCACCATCGCTTGGGCAACGAGCACACGCAGCAACCGGTACTATTCCTCAACCGCCCCGTGGGTTCTACCTGTACGATTATTGCTGATTTATATCGCCAACACAACCTGGTGCCCACGCCACGGATTGCTGGTTTGCTCATGGGAGGTTTGGTTTCGGATACGCTCAATCTGCACAGCCCTACGACGACGGACCTCGATGCCCAGCTGCTCAGCTGGCTTTCCCCCCTTGCCGGGATTGCCCCAGCAGACCTTTCCCAGCTCATTTTTTCAGCCGGCTCTATTATTCTGAGTGGTTCCAGCGAGGAAGCCATTCGCAACGATTGCAAAATTTATACCGAAGGGCATTATCGTTTTATGGTGTCCCAGATTGAAGAGCTCAGCTTGTCGAACTTCTGGAACGAGTACGCCTCGCTCCAAAAAGCCCTCGAAACGATAGTCCGCAAGGAGGGCCTTTCCTTTGGAGCCCTCTTGGTTACTGACATCAATACCCAAAACTCGGTTTTGCTCGTTGCCGGAGATGACAGCATTGTCGAGTCCATTTCACACCCCATCTTGCGCGATCACGTCTTTGACTTCCCGGGCGTCGTGAGCCGCAAGAAGCAACTGGTGCCGTATTTGACGAGTCTCTTGGAGCCTTGAAAAGGTCCAAGGGGAGCTTGCTCCCCTTGGATCCCCTATCGGGTAGCGAATTGTGAAAATGCTGCGCATTTTCAGCAATTCGCTACCCGGTGAGGCGATACAAGGGCCTCCACAAACCCGGGTTGAGGCCTATCGGGAGGGGGGGGTTGGATATAAACGTTCAGGTCTCCTACTCCAACGCTTCGTTCCCTTCCTCAAGCATCGTCAAATAATTTCGGTATACGTAAACCTTATCACGTCTTTTACCACTGACCTCAACCAGGATCCCCAGCTGCATTAAGGCCTTTACGGCATTTCGAGCACTGGGTTGGGTGATGCCCAGGGATTGGGCTAAGGTCGGAACAGAAACCTGCGGTAGATGCTTCAGGAAATTCAATAGCTTTTCGCATGTTTTCCGTGCACGGCCTAGGCCGGCTATTTTTTCGAGATCTGAGACAAACAGAGCGTTGATGGCTTGAGCTGTTTTTATGGCTTGTTGGCTAGAAACGTAAATGCCTTCCAGGAAAAATTCAAGCCAAGTTTCCCAAGCGCCCTGATCCCTTACCTCTTGCAACAGAGCATAGTAGGTGCTTCGGTTTTGCTTCAAATATAAGCTCAAATAAAGAACGGGTTCTTCGAGCATATGGCTGTCGCATAGCAAAAGTATAATGATCAATCTTCCGAGGCGACCATTGCCATCTAAAAACGGATGAATGCTTTCAAACTGAACATGAGCCAAGCCTGCCTTGATAAGTACGGGTGAGTTGCTGTTGTTCAAAAAACTTTCAAAATCCGAGAGGCAATCAGGCAGTAGGTCCACCGAAGGCGGCACAAAAAACGCATTTCCTGGCCGTGTGCCTCCAATCCAGTTTTGTGATCGCCTAATTTCTCCCGGTAATTGCGCCTTTCCACGACCCCCACTCAGCAAGATAGCATGCATTTCCTTAAAAAGCCGCATCGACAAAGGAAAGCCAGCCCTAAGCCGTTGCAAGCCATGTTGCATCGCCTTGACGTAATGAGACACCTCCTCGATATCCTCCGTAGACACGCTTGGTTTTTGATCCTGCTCAAATAAAAGGAGTTCTGAAAGGGAACCCTGGGTCCCCTCTATTTGGCTTGAAAGCAAAGCCTCCTTGCGCACATACATATACACAAACAAGGAGGGATTGGGAATCCACTGCGTTATTTCCTTTAGCTGAGCAAGCGCCAAACTTGCCTTTTCTAAAAGCGGGTAGACCCGTTCTAGGTCGATAGGTGGTTGAGGCGGTAGTTTCGCCGGAATAAAGACCCTGAAGGCCTCCTGGGGGCCCTTCTTTACTACGTAATCGCCAGCTCTTGAGCTTGTTTTCATCCTTTCTTAGTCCTCCTCACTAAGAAAGGTTAGACTCTTAACCTTTCTTAGTCAAGTTCGTTAAGAAAGGATAACGCCTGAACCTTTCTTAGTGAAACACGCTAAGAAAGGATAAAGGCCTTAATGGAGGTGCCTTAGTCCCTCCCCGATGGGCAATTTTACAAAAATGCGCCAGCATTTTGTAAAATTGCCCATCGGAAAGGGGGTCCTAGGGGGCGCAAGCGCCCCCTATCCCTCTGCCTTCCACAGCCCGCAGGACAGAGGCGGGAGCGTAAGGACGCCGTCTGGGCTGATGGGCAGCAGCGGCCAGGGGAGGGGATCCTGTACGCGTTGGGAGTCCGCGATTTGGACCAGATTGGGGAGGCTTGGCAGGCTGATGCTCACGTTGTGCAGGTGCGGATTGATGGCAAAGAGCAGCTGGGGGCTTGCCCCTGGCTGCCCTGGGTGACTATTGTTGGCGTTGATCAGCAGGGCAACACTGGAGCTGCCGGGGGCGACAAAGGAACGCAGGTAGCCGGGAGCCGGGCGTTCTTTGAGGCGCAATAGGGCCCCTAAGGGGCTGCGTCGCAGGGCTATCCAGGCGCATACGTATTCATGGGTGGCCCTATGCGTGAGGAGGCGCTGTGGGTCCAGGGCATTGAGGTCGCCGCGTTGGTAGGTGTTGGCAAGGCCTTGTTTGGAGTGAAAAAAATCCTGACCACTGGCTAGCATCGGCGTGCCTAGCGAGCACAGTAGCAACGCAAACATTAGGTGCGTGCGTTGGCGGTCGTGTTGGGTGGGGACTTGGCCATTGTAATGGGGGTTTTCAGTCAGGCGGTCTATCCACGTGCGATCGTCATGGGATTGCGTATAATTCAGGCTTTGCCAAGGTTTATTGCTGAGGTGATCTATCGATCCAGCAAAAAAATAGGCCAGGCCTTCGGCATTGCCATAGCCGTTGAGGTACTTGAGTAAAAAGTCTCGAAACCCGTCATTCCAGCAGGCGTAGTCGGAATACTTGAGGGCCAAAGCGCAATGGCCTTTAAAGCTCCAAGGTTCGGCGTAGAGCAAAAGGTTTGGCTTTGCGGCTTTGAGGGCGTGTTGGATTTTTTCCAAAACGGGGAGGGGAATCAGGTCGGCTAAATCAAAGCGAAAACCATCGATGCCATAAACCTGGACCCAGTGCAGCAGGCTGTCGATCAGCAGGCGCGTTACCATAGGGGCCTCACAACGCAGGTCATTGCCGCAGCCGCTCATGTTTTCCAGCTGGTCTTGGTCGTCAACGCGCAAGTACAGATATTTATCGATATACAAAAGCGGATTGGGCTCACCCACATGATTGCAAACGACGTCCAAAATGACGGCCAATCCAGCTTTGTGACAGGCGGCAACGAGGGCCTTCATGGCCGCTATGCCGCTGCCGCTTTGCGGGTCCTCAGACAGGCTACTGGCGGGGCTAAATAGGTTCGTCGGCATGTAGCCCCAGTGGTAAGTACTGGGCGTGGGAGCATCAAACTCCTGCAGCGGTTGTAGCTCTAAGGCATTGACACCCAAGGACTTAAGGTATCCTGAGCCTATCGCGTTACCCAAGGCCTCCAGGCCCAAGGCACTTTGACCCTGGGTGAGCGCCAAAAAGTCCCGAACATGAGCCTCGATCAGCACAACATCCTGAGGCTCAGGGACCTCAAAGGCATCCTTAGGATAAGCCCTTAAGCGCTGTGGGTCCACAATGAGTCCGGGTCCAGAAGGGTGCACGCAGGCCTTGGCGTAAGGGTCCAGCAGGAGCTTATTTGGGTCCCAATGCCCGCAAAGCATCTTGGAGCTTCCCTCCACGCGGTATCCGTAATGGTACCCCATGAGGTAACCAGGCTCCGTATGCGTCCACGTGCCATCGCTTTGGGGCTCAAGGGCAATAAAGCGCCAAGCCTGATGTTCAGCAGCCCGTAGCCCCAAGAGCACCTGTGTGGCCCGAGGCGCAAACAGCGCAAAGGTGCTGCTATCGGCCGTTACGGTGACGCCTAAGGGCCGTTGCGTATGGATATTGAGCAAGGCTGGCCCAGGATGTATCTTTAAAGAGGCATCCTTCCAGACCAATTCCAGATGCCAAGGGTTAACACCCTTGGGAGGCCTAAAATAAAAAATATGCCGCCCCGTAAGTGCCGGTAAAAACGCGTAATTGCTGTTTTTATTGTTATCCAAGGCCCGATTGGGTGCGTTGGCGGCAAGCGGCAACCAGTAGTCGCTGTCGGTAAAAAATTTAAAGTTAAAGGATTCCGTTAACGACAACAGTTTAACGTCAACATCAAGCGCATAATAGCCTTCGTGTTCACACGGCTGCAAGGGCCAGCGCGTTGCTCCCCAGCCATTGGCGCCGCAGCCTAGGTATACTTCCTTCCACGGCACAGGAATACTGCCTACGTGAGCATAAAAGCGCAGCGAGCCCTCCTGCGGGCAGCAATAGCCCGATTGTTGCGCAAACACAAAGCCAGGGGCCCGCAGCAAGGGAATCTTGTGGCCCAAGCTGCTGTGCACCTGCGGCAAGCGCCGCAGCTTCCAGTCTTGCGCAAGCGTCAGCAAGCCTCGAGACGGTGTAAGCCATAGGGCATGGGGGAGGTCCATAGGGAAAGGGCTAGGGGGCGCAAGCGCCCCCTAGGACCCCCCTTCCGATAGGCGATTTTTAAAAATGCAGAGCATTTTATAAAAATCGCCCATCGGGGAGGGATCTTAAGGCCCATCCATGATCGCGAAGCGATAGTGGTGGGTTTTATGAACTTAGGGCGTGTGAACAATTAAGTTTAAGGGGCTGACACCTAACATGAAGCATGTTAGGACAGTCAAGTGTACGTAAAGCATTGTAAATTAGCGGAAAGCAAGCAGTTGAAGTTGATGGAATTTTTTGTTGCTGGAATATCGGCGCGGACAGCCGGAGAATTGACAGG
>JANYDI010000026.1 GCA_025363695.1 Opitutia bacterium | reverse complement strand
GGGCGTAAGCCCTGGGTTTAAGGGTGAAATTTTTTTGAGCCCTACAGGGGCGACACTCCTATTGACCTTTTGAGTGCCGCCCTTACAGGGCTCCGGTTTATTTTCCATCCAGGACCCAGGGCTTACGCCCTGGGCTACGATCTGCCGGCCTTTCAGGCCCCTTAAGTGTGGTTTGTTGGATATATTAGGATTGATTACACGCCCTAATTTGATTGCTCGGATTTATAATTTTTGGCTTTAAATTGGGTTATGCAAGAGCTTCCTTGTCCGAACCCCCAATGCCTCCCCTAAAACCGCCTCGAAGCAGTTCGATAAGTACACCCGGATCGCTTCGCGATCTGTGGGGGCCTTGTATACCACTCCCGATAGCGATTTATCTAAAATGCGCTAGCATTTTAATAAATCGCTATCGGAAAGGGGATCCAAGGGGACAACGTCCCCTTGGCCCTTACTTCTCCCCCCTTAGCACCCAAAAGTTTAGCACCCCGACCCCCATTAAATAAAACGCGGGGGCTACGGGGGCATGGAAATAGGAAACGATGGCCGTGGCGATGATGGGAGCGGTGCCGCCAAAGAGGCCTACGGAGAGGTTGAAGGTGAGGCCGCAGGCGGTATAGCGGACGGCCTTGGGGAACAGTTCGACAATTGTTGCGGGAAGGGCTCCGTAGCAAGCGGCCATGAGGAGGGCAAACACGCATTGGCTCAGCAGAAGCAGGGCCCAGCTGCCGCCCTGAATCATCGAGAAAAACGGATACGGCAAAACGATGAAGCCTAGTGCAACGGCCCTGAGCACGCGCTTGCCCCCGGCCACGCCGGCGCGGCCGAGGCGGTCGGCGCGGCCGAGGCGATCCGCCAAATGGCCAAAAAAGAGGATGGAGGGCACCATGACCAGCATGCTCAAGGTGTTGACCAGGAGGGCCTCTCGCAGGGAAAGGCCTAAATGGGTTTGCATATAAGCAATGAGGTAGAGGAAAAGAAGATAGATCCCGACAGCATCGGGCAAAACCAAAACCATTCCGCGTAGGACTTGCATTTTATGGTGCCGCCAGACGTCCGCAATGGGCATGGCGGAAACGGCTCGGGCCTGCACCATGGCGTTAAACTCCGGAGTTTCGGGCACATAACGCCTGAGGATCCAAGCAATGGCCGTGGTCACAATGCCAAATAAAAAAGGCAAACGCCAGCCCCATGCGTAGAGGGCTGCCTCGCTCATGCCATAGGTGAAGGCATAGCCTGTGAGTGAGCCCAGCAAGAGGCCTCCCAGAGCACCCACTTCGCCCCAGCTGCCGGCCTGGTTTTTTTGGCCTTCAGGCGCGTGTTCGATAGCAAAAATAAAGGAGCCGCCATAGTTGCCTCCCACGGCTAAACCCTGAAGGAGACGGATCAGCACCAAAGCAAGGCTAGCCCAAATCCCCGCGCTGGCGTAGGTAGGTAAGAGCCCTATCAGGACGGTAGGCGCTGCCATCACTATCAAGGACAGCAAAAGCGCCCGCCGACGGCCATAACGGTCGCCTATATGTCCAAAAAGAAGGGCCCCCAAGGGACGCATCGCAAACCCAGCTGCAAAGGCTCCAAAGGCCGCAATCAAGCTGGCCCGCGGGTCCGATAGGGGGAAAAAAAGCTTCCCAATCACCGTGGCTAGGTACCCGTAGATGGCGTACTCGTACCACTCAAAGGCGTTGATGAGGGTGCTCAGGACTGTCGTTCGGGATGGCAACATAGTGTTTTGAAAAGGCTAAGGGGCGCTTGCGCCCCTTAGGATCCCCTACCGATAGGCGATTTTTAAAAATGCTAACGCATTTTATAAAAATCGCCTATCGGGGAGGGCATACTAAGGCACCTCCACAGATCGCGAAGCGATCGGAGTGTACTTAGAGAGCAACTTACCTTCAACGCTAGGGGAGTATACACCCTCATTTATCGCAAGCAATGTTTTTTTTAATTATTTTTACGACTTGACTCCTGCTTGGCTTTTGATTACCCAAATAAAACACTTGATTGGTATATTTCTTGAAACCTTATGCGGTATTTTTCCTTATTTTCTCTTTTTTTTGTGATGACGAGCCTTCAGGGGACGCTCCTTCAGCCAGTGGAACCAGCGGGGCTGGAGGGGCTGTCCCGGCAGATAAACGCGGTCTTGGCGCACAGTGCGCAGCTGGAAAGCTCGGGGACTTACCGGGCCCTCGTTACCTCAGAGCTGTGCGGGCGTTGCCTTTATGATGTTTATGCCTTGGGGTTCCCAGGATTATTTAAAAACGTGACGCTCGTTGTGCTTCAAAACCCTGCGTCGGCGCAGCGCATCGTAGAGGCGCTCGTAATCCCTTGGATTCCTAAAGCGTTTCAGGGGGGCTTTTCTGCCTTTTTGTCTATGAGCTCCGATGCCTTAAAGGTTTACACGCTGTGCAGCAACACGATCCCCTTGGCAACGCGTACGCTCTTGGGACTTACGGGGATTTATATCAGCAAGCACGTATTGACGCCAGAAACCCAGCAAGGCCCACTGGCTGCCCTGGCCCTCTTTGGACTGCACAAACTGGGTTGGCAGACGGGCGTTGATGGGGCGCAGTCGCAATTGGGTACTTTTTTAAACACCCTACCGCAGTCCATTGCTTCAGCCCTGATGGCGCCTGTTTTGGGTGTTGAAGACGCTCAAATCCCCGCCATTGAGGAGGTATGCTTGCCGGAAGATAACGCCGTGTGCTTGAAGCTTCCGCAGCTTGAGGGCGTGTCGGAGTGTCCTGCTTTCCCGACCCAGGAAGCCCTTAACAAAGCCGTGGCTAAGCTAGCGCTTGAGACCTATCAGCAAATCAATGAACACGGCTTATGGACCTATCCTACGGTAAACGACGGAGGTTACCGTACGGAATCCACCCACTGGGACGTCGTACCGCTCCGTTGCAAAAAAGGAAAGCTCTGCCTCCAAGACTTTGTGGTTAAGGACCCTGAGCATTACCGCGATGCGCTGCTAGATATCCTGAATTCTAAAACCCAAATCGAGTGCTCATTGGCACAAGAACTCGTGAAACAGTATATTACCTTGGCGCTTTTGGGCGAAACCTATTTTGATACCTGCAGCAAGGCCATTTCACAGGGAAATCTGTCCGAGTTTAAAATATCAGTAGCTTTGGATAAAATTCCTTTTATGTTTTTACAAAAGCCTGATACGCAAAGAGTACTCGGTACCATGCCTCCAATAGGCAGCATTACCTACATAAAAAACACGGAGCTTTACAGTAGCATTCATGTAGGGTTTTTCCAGGGATACAACCTTATTGTCGTGGGAAAAGACCAGTATATGGGCTTTGGCCCTGACTTTAAGGAGCCTAAATCTTATGGCGATATTGTCCTGATGTACTATAGAGAAATAAATATGCCTGCAACAAACCCTAGGCTCAACGCGGAGTATTATGAAAAAATCAAGGAGTATATCTCTGATCTTGAAATATTCAAGGGCCTTTTAGGTGCTGAAAATGACGAACTCATGATGCAAAGGTATTCCTGCATGCAGATTTCCCTGGAGGAGCTGCAAGCCCTATTTAACGATTTGGAAAGGAGCTTGAAGTCTTCGAGATCTTATAGCATCAAAGATACCTATAGGAAGCTTATGCTTGACTAGTGTCGAGTATGTTTGACAAAACCCATTTTGTCGACTATACTTGACAATCTTCATAATGTCAAACATACCTGACAAAACCCATCTTGTCGACTATACTTGACAATCTTCATCTTGTCAAACATATCTGACAAAACCCATAGTGTCGATTATACTTGACAAAGCTCATCTTGTCAAAGATACTCGACACTATGGAAAATGACGCCCTCAACGCGATCCTGCGGGAATGGAGCCCAGCAACGGCCAGTAAGTCTATCTACCGCAATGTTCGGCTCCCTGCGAAGCTGCATCCAGACCTCGTCCTAGCCATACAGGGGGTAAGGCGCTGCGGAAAATCTACGCTCCTGTCTCAGTTACCCCTGCATTATGGGCTAGACCCTCAAAACTGCTATTACTGCAACTTTGAGGACCCAAGGCTCTCAGACGTCCTAGATCATAGGCTTTTGTACCAAATCCTCGATTTAGTAAAAACGGACCCTGAAAGGCCCTGTTACTTCTTTTTTGATGAAATCCAAGAAGTAAAAAACTGGGAAAAGTTTTTGCACCAGCAACTGGAACGGCCAAAAAATCATTTTTTTACGATCACGGGCTCCAATGCTTCGCTTTTGAGTGGAGAACTCGCAACAGCCCTCACAGGCAGGCACCTAAAAGCGGAGCTGTATCCGTTCAATTTTAAGGAATTCCAGGCCCTGTGCCCAGGGAAAACACTCCAGGACTACCTCCTGTCCGGCGGCTTTCCAAGGGCTCTGACGGATAATGCTCCACAATTACTTCTGCAGGAGTATTTTAGCAATATTGTCAACAAGGATGTCTTAATGCGTCTGTCCGCCCGCAATCCTAAGGCCTTGATGCATGTTGCCAAAATGCTTTTTGACACCTGTGGCTCCGAGCTCAGCTATCGAAAGATAGCCGCCGTAACAGGCCTAAGTGTAGATACCGTGCAATCCTATCTGCACGAGCTCGAACAAGCCTATTTGCTTTTTACATGCCACTTTTTTAGTTTTTCTGAAAAACAAAGAGTGATAAAAAATAAAAAGTACTACCCGATAGACCCTGCGCTGCGCTCAGCCGTAACGAGCACTTTTAATCGCGATTTAGGAAAGAGCCTTGAAACCCTTGTCTTTTTGCGCTTGAAACAACGCTACAAAGAAGTTTATTATTTTTCAGACCAAGCCGAGGTTGATTTCGTCGTCCTGGATGGCAGCGCTATTGTCCCCTATCAAGTCAGTCTAGAGTCCGTGCAGCCCCGGCACGAAAAGGCCCTTGAAGCTTTTTACCAAGCTTACCCTCAAGCTCAAAACCCTGTATTTATAAATCTAGAAAATGCTGATACGCTGCTATGACGCCTGACTCATTTGCCCGCTTCCATCAGGCCGAGGACTTCTTTTTTCGAAGTCTCGCCAGTGCTTCGCTGGATATTGCGTCTTTGGCCACAGCGCACACCACCTACATCCCCGAAAACAACCTCAACCCCATTTATTTGCGGGCAAATACCCCCTCCATCCAACCCGTTTTGGAAGCGGCTCAAACCCTTTTTCGGGGCCTTCCTTTCGTTATTTTTATCCCAGAACACGTCCATACCCAAGCCCTTCAAGTTTCCCTAAACACGGAGCAGCTCAACCTCATAGAAACCTCCCGAGCCATGGGCCTCTCACTCCAAAACTTCGAAAGCCCCACGGATGCCCGTATCCAAGAAAGCCCTTTAAGTGATTGGGAAAAACCGCTCCAAGGCGCCTTTAATTGCTCCGCTGACCTTGCTGAACGCTATGCCCAAACACACGTTCATGCCCTCAAAAAAGGCTGCAACTTCCAACATTACTGCTTATATTTAGCCAAAGAACCGATTGCCTGTGCGACTTTGTCGATAAATAAGCCCCTGGCGCGCATCGATGACGTCGGCACCCTCCCCGAGTACCGAGGCCAGGGCCACGCCACCCGCCTCATGCTCCATGCCCTCGCCGTGGCCTCCAAAAACGGCTGCACCCACGCCTTTCTAGAGGCCTCCAATGCTGGGTTCACCCTCTATCAACGCCTAGGCTTCAAGACGCTGTTCAAGTATTATCGTTATAGTTGAGATAGGGCCAAGATAGGGCTAAGAAAGGGCTAAGGGGAGCTAGCTCCCCTTGGATCCCCTAATGGTAGCGATTTATTAAAATACTGCGTATTTTAGATAAATCGCTACCATACAAGGAGATACAAGGCACCCTCCCGGATCGCTTCGCGATCTGTGGGGGGCTTAGGTTCTGTGAAGGAAAAATCATTCATCTGAGCCAACCTAAGGCATGTGAACAATTAAATTTAAAACCTGTTTTAAGGAATCTGTTAGGGTTGATAAATTCTATTAATTTAACCAATAATCAAGACCACACTTTGGGAGGCCTGAAAGGCCGGCAGATCGTAGCCCAGGGCGTAAGCCCTGGGTTCGACATGAAAAACAAACCGGAG
>JANYDI010000025.1 GCA_025363695.1 Opitutia bacterium | reverse complement strand
GGGCGTAAGCCCTGGGTTTGATATGAAAAACAAACCGGAGCCCTGTAAGGGCGGCACTCAGAATTTGAATACGAGTGTCGCCCCTGTAGGGCTCAAAAAAACTTCACCCTTAAACCCAGGGCTTACGCCCTGGGCTACGATCTGCCGGCCCTTCAGGCCTCCTTATGTGTGGTTTATTGGATAGCTTAATTGATCCACGGGCCCTAAAATATCAATCCTTAATTACAAAAAAATTTCCTTCACAGAACCTAGGGCTGTACACCCGGATCGCTTCGCGATCTGTGGGGGCCTTAGTATTTCCTTCCCCGATAGCGATTTACTTAAAATACGTAGTATTTTAATAAATCGCTATCGGAAAGGGGATCCTAAGGGGCACTCGTGCCCCTTGGCCTTTCACTTTCAACACCTAAGGACGCAAGCGCCACTAACCCGCCCCCTACCGCCAATACAACGCCAACCCCGCCACCTGCATGCCAAACAGGCCTATAGCGCCCCAGCAAAAGGGGCGGGCCCAAAAGCCCTTGCGTCGCCCAAGTAGCCACAGGAGCAGATAGCCCAAAAAGGTGCCCAGAATAACGAGGCTCTTGAGCGGGGACAGATGCAGGGTTCCGTAGTGCTTCCAGGCGCTTAGCAGAGCGCTGGCATAAAGGAAGCAGCCGGCATAGAGGAAGCGTACCTGCTTGCTATGCGCCAGGGGCGGCAAGTGAGAAAAGAAGCCCATAAAACGTTTATTACGCAAGGCATAATCCTGGAGTAGGCCCAAAGCGGCGCTCAGAGCCAGCAGGCCAAAGAGGCTGTAGGCCAGAAGGCCCAGGGCGGCATGGAGCTCAAACCCTGCTAGCAGCCCAAGGGGTTTTTGACCTGCGACCCCAAAGCCCAGGACTCCCAAAAAAAGACTCACGCCTATCCCAAGTGCCGTGAAGGCACTGAAACGCCAAACAGGGCTTAATAGCAAGGTCAGCAGGCTCATCACCCAGGATAAAAACGTATAGCCTTCAAAGGCGCTATAGAGCGGACAGGCTCCTAAATGCACACTCCAGGCATAGAGCCCCAGTCCCTGAAAGGTACAGGCAACGCTGAGAAGCTCGTACCTCAGGGGCTTTTTTTTAAAAATACAAGCCCCCAGCACCCAAGCGTAGGTTGCTAGCGCTACGAGCAAGCCCATATAGGCAAAAAATTGCGTCATCTAGGGATACTACGCTGCCATGGGTTACAAAAGCAAGGCAAAGTTTTTATCGTTTTTGATTGAACTCTATCTAAAAGTCACTACTATAGTGGGTGTAATAATACACCCCTTTATGCACCGATTCATCCCCCTCCTCCTCATTGCCGCCTCCACGCTCAGCGCCGATAGCAGCCCTATAGAGGCGCTCACGTCTCCTACAGCGCTGGAGCCTGGCCTGAAAATGGCCCCCATGCCGGAAGTACAAGCGCCCAAGGTCGCCAAAGAACGGACACCTGAGGAGATTTTTAATCTCTACGAACACGCTGCGCTCAAGGGCTCTGCAGAGGCCATGTATCGTGTTGCCATTGGCTATGAAAAAGCCTTTGGCGTCTCGCAAGACCTGGATGCCAGTCGCAAATGGTTGACCCAAGCGGCCGATGCAGGGCACGTACAGGCTCAATTTCGACTCGGCCAAGCCTACCTCAATAAGGAACTTGGCCTGGAGGAAAACTCCAGCCTGGCCGCTCAGTACCTGGGCAAGGCCGCTACGCAAGGACACAAAGAAGCTCAGTGCAATTATGGCTATTGCTACTACAAAGGCCTAGGCCTGGACCAAAACCTTACCCAAGCGGCCTTCTGGTATGCTCAAGCCGCCAAACAGGGCCTAGCCACAGCCCAAATGAACCTGGGCCGCATGCTTGAAATCGGTGAGGGGATACAAAAGGATGAAAAAAAGGCCAGCTACTGGTACTTCCAAGCCGCTCAGGACAAAAACAGCGCCGCCAAGGCGCACTTTGCTTTAGGCCGTATCTATGAAGACGGGCCCGAAAAGGACGAAGCCCAGGCCTACAAATACTATTCTTTAGCCGCTGAACACAACGTCATCGAAGCTCAGTACCGCGCAGCCCGCTTGCTTGAAAAAAGAGCCTTAAGCGAGCAAGAGCACAAGGACGTTATTGATCTTTATACTACCGCTGCAAAAAATGGGCACCCTCATGCGCAATACAAGCTGGGTAATTTTTATTTTTATGGCTACGCTCAGCAAATTGCCTCCAGTCCTAGTAAGGCAGCAAGCTGGTATCAAGCCGCAAGCAAAAAAGGGCATGCCGATGCCCAGTGTAACCTAGGCTACCTCTTCGAAACCGGCCAAGGCGTCAACCAAGACTTTAAGGAAGCTTATACGTTATATTCAGCAGCAGCTGAACAAAACCACCCCATCGCTCAGCACAATAGGGGTCTGTTGCTCGAACAAGGCAAAGGCGTTGCCAAGGACGAAAAAGCCGCCGCCCAGTGTTATTTGTTAGCCGCTCAAAAAAACAACCCCGCCGCTCAGTGCAACCTAGGCCTCCTTTACCAAGAAGGCCGTGGTGTTGAAAAAGATCTCTCCAAGGCCATCGAGTGGTACAAAAAAGCCGCCGAGCACAACAACGCCTTTGCCCAGTACAACCTCGGCCTGGCTTACGAAACCCATTTCAAGGACTACACCCAAGCCATCGCCTGGTACGAAAAAGCCGCTGAGCAAAACAACACCTACGCCATGTTCAACCTCGGCCTCATCTCCCTAGGCGGCCTACATCCTCAAAAAAACCTAACCCTCGAGAAACGTCTCATGGAAGGCTATCAATGGATCGAAAAAGCCGCCAAGCTCGGTGACGCCGAGGCGCAAACGTACCTCGTAGAGCTCAAAAAAGAACTACATCAGGATACGATTGCGCAGTTGTAGGGGGGGAAGTGAAAGGGCCAAGGGGCGCTTGCGCCCCTTGGATCCCCTACCGATGGGCAATTTTACAAAATGCTGCGCATTTTAGTAAAATTGCCCATCGGGGTGGATACAAGGCCCATCCTCTCGATCCCTACGGGATCGAATCTAATCAATGTAACTATTTATTAAAAACACACTTAAGGAGGCCTGAAGGGCCGGCATATCGTAGCCCAGGGCGTGAGCCCTGGGTTTACAGGTGAAATTTTTTTGAGCCCTACAGGGGCGACACTCGCATTCACATTCTGAGTGCCGCCCTTACAGGGCTCCGGTTTATTTTCCAACCTAAGACCCAGGGCTTACGCCCTGGGCTACATATCTGCCGGCCCTTCAGGCCTCCTTATGTGTGGTTTTAATAGATACCTAGATTACTTAAGTTCGATCGCGAAGCGATCCGGATGGGCCTTGTATCGCCCTCACCAGGGTGCGAATTGTTAAAATGCTTTGCATTTTAACAATTCG
>JANYDI010000170.1 GCA_025363695.1 Opitutia bacterium | reverse complement strand
GGCTATAGCGTCGCTATCCCATCATGGCCCCGTTGCCGAAGTCCTCATTGCAAACCGCGTGCAGTACCCGGAAGCATTTACCGATGGCCGCGCCCCGCAAGAGATTAATCCGAAGAGCCAGGCCAGCGAGGAAAGCGCAGCTCTCTGGAAATACATAAAAACATGGTTGCATGTAAACATGCAAACAACTAAACATGTCATCATGCAAACAGAAAGGATCATAGCCAATGGCCAAAGCAACCGCCCTTAGTCCTGATCTCATGACCATCGAAGTGCCGCCGATAACTCATAACTCAATGGCTGCAAAGCCCAAGACAACGTTATCTGTTCGAATTGCGCCTTTACAAATTCGCATCCCGGCTGCAGAGCTAAAAGCAATTAAACTAGCGGCCGTCGAAGCCGATCAGACAATTAGCGAATTCATGCTAGCATGCTTTCATGCTTACATAAAAAAGTAATAACATGCGTTTGTGGGATGGGAGATCTTGATGGAACAGCGTGGTCTGCCTGGTTTTATTCAGGTCGGGGCAATTTCTGAACTGAAACAGTTGCAGAAGAAATTTAAGCCGCCCACACGCGCACAGCTTCAGATGATCGAAGCATCCGTCGCGATCAATGACAAAATCCCGGATGCAGCCGAGCTCGCTTTCATGGCGCGGCAGCTTGTGCTTTGCACGCTCCCGCACAGTGATCCCGGTGATGTTCCAAGATGGTTGAGACGCACCGGCACTATGGCGCTCGTTCTTCAGCCCGGCTGGGATGCCCATGCAGATAAATCGATTGGGTACCCCTACGGCACTATTCCTCGTTTAATGTTGTTTTGGATTGTGACCGAAGCTGTTAAGACCGGAAAACGCCGCCTCCTCCTTGGCCGTAGTCTTGCGCAATTTATGCGGGAAGTTGGTCTTGACCCGAATCGGGGCGGAAAGCGCAGTGATCACACTCGCCTTAAAGCGCAAATGAGGCGCTTGTTCCGATGCCAAATTACGTTCGACGCAGGGGATGGTGACGGTGACCACTGGAAGGATATGAAAGTTGCACCGGAAGGTGAGTTCTGGTGGAGCCACAAAGAGCCGGAACAGGGGGCACTTTGGGAAAGCTGGATTGAATTAGGGGGAAAATTTTTTCAGGCGGTTCTAGAATCCCCCGTCCCTATCGATACCCGCGCCTTGAAAACCCTAAAGCGGTCCCCGTTGGCGCTCGATCTTTATGCCTGGATTACCTTCCGGACTTTTGTGATTCTGCAGAAGAAGCAGCCACCGCAATTTATTGCTTGGGTCCAACTAATGCGGCAATTTGGGGGGGATTACGCCAACGTTGACGAGTTCGCGCGGAAAGCACGCGGAGCACTAAACAAAATCAAGATAGTCTACCCGGGGTTAGTTCTTGGGACAGTCCCAGGCGGTTTTACGATCCATGCAGATCGGCCGGCGGTTTTGCCAAAGGAAAGTGCAAAACTCCTGGGATAATAAAAGTTATCCACGCTGAAACGGTACAGGACAAGTATGCTGAAACGGTACAGAGCCCCATGAAAATGCATGCTGAAACGGTACAGCTATAAGTAGTACATCTATAATAAGTCTAAGTAATAGGCAAACCTTAATTGTGGACAACCGTAATTAAAGTACCAACAACAACACAAACAAACTCCAAAAAACCACACCTAAACGTCAACAGCGCAATAATAAAAGGCTTCCCACTTGATTAACTAGTTGACAAGCTAGTCGTTATCTGTTAAGCTTCTGTTTGTGGAGGAACACCATGTACACCATTGGATCGTTTGACGCGAAGACCCATTTTGCGGCCCTGCTTGAGCGGGTGTCGAAAGGGGAAACTGTCAAGATCACCTTACGCGGGGTTCCTGTCGCCAAGCTCGTTCCTGCGGAAGAAGCTCAAGTCATTGACCGCAAGCAGCTCATTGCCGATATGCGGCGCGAGCGCGTGGGGGTTCGTTTAGACGGGCTCAAGATTCGGGACTTGATTGCTGACGGTCGGCGTTATTAAAACGTTTATCTTAGATGCTTCTGTCACCCTTCCCTGGTGTTTTGAGGATGAGCCCTCGGCTTATGCGGAGGGTGTTTTAGATTTGCTCGGACAAGAGTTCGAAGCGATTGTTCCCGCGGTCTGGCCCCTAGAAATCACCAACGCTTTACTTACCGCCTTGCGAAAGAAACGGATCACTCAAACCAAGGCGGTCTCATTTTTAGAACGTCTGCGCGGGTTGCCGATTGCCGTAGAAGAGACCAGTTTAGCCAGGGTGTTTGACCACACTTTTTTGCAATCCCAAGCCAGTCAAGTCACGAGTTATGATGGGTCCTACTTGGAATTGGCCATGCGCAAACACGTGCCCCTTGCCACCTTGGATGAGCCGCTCCTGAAAGCCGCCCAGGCTCTTGGGGTGGAGATCCTCAAGCTACAACCGTAAACGCAAGACCCCTCAAGGGTCCCGAAAACCCAGTTGAACTACCCTATAAACTTTCACGTATTTTATGATACAGACCTAATGCATCTGAACGAAGCACTTTCGCAAAAACCATGGCTTGGCTGTCCCTATTTTTTAGGCGGGTAGGGGGTTAGATCAAGATCTAGTCAGATCAAGATGCGTTCGACTTCGTCTAAGGTGATTTGGTCGTTGGTTCTGTCATAGAGTTTGGTGGTGCGGGGGGACTCGTGGGCGGCGATGGCTTGCGCGTTTTCGATGGTGCCGCCGTTATTGAGATACGCCGTGATGCCGGTGGCGCGGAAGGTGTGGCAGCCGGTGGAGGGGGGGAGCCCGGCGTTGGCCGCGCGGCGTT
>JANYDI010000129.1 GCA_025363695.1 Opitutia bacterium | reverse complement strand
TTTTCCTAAAATGCGCCAGCATTTTAGAAAATCGCTATCGGAAAGGGGATCCAAGGGGACAACGTCCCCTTGGCCCTTTAAACTATCATAAAAATCAATAAAAACAGTGAACACACGCGTTAAAAAGATAGAGCAAATTCTGTTGCGGGAGCTGAGTCAGCACCTGCACACGGAGTTTCGCGAGGAGAGCGTGCGCATTACGCTGAGCGGATGCAGCATGGCCCCGAATTTTAAGGAGGCGCGCGTCTTCTACTCGGTCTTGGGCGCGGAGAAGGAGGAATTGCAGGCAAAACGGTTTTTTGAACGGCACGCTAGTGATTTAAGGAATAATCTTAAGTCGGAAATTTACCTAAAAATCATTCCTCACCTGTCCTTTGTGCTGGACCCATCTTTGAAGCGCGGAGCTCGTGTGCTGGAGATTTTAGATACCCTGGAAACGCCGGCTCAGGAGGAAAAACCTGCTGAGCTCCCGATGGATTGATCGTTCTATGCCGCCCTACGACAGAAAGCATCCGTTTTTGGCCCGCCTTACCCAGCGCTACGCGCTTACGCAGCCGGAAAGCAACAAACAGATCATGCATGCGGTGGTCGATCTTTCGGGCAGTGAGCTGACCTACTGTTGCGGAGATTCCTTGGGCATTTATGTCGAAAATGAACCCAGTGAGGTAAGCGCCCTCTTGGACGCAGCGGGGCTGTCGGCTGAAATTCCTGTCAGCACCGCGCAGAACCCGCAGGCGCGTCCTTTGCGGGAAGTCCTTACGAGCAACGTGGATATTGGAACCCCCGGACCCGGCTTTATCCGTCTACTGTGGCAACATGCCGCCCATGCACAACAAGCCGCTGAGCTGCAGCAATGGCTCGAAGGCCCCCCCGAGGCCCTCAAGGCCTGGATTGCCAGCAAAACGTATACGTCCTTGCTAGCGGAATACCCAGTCCGCCTCGAAGCTCAGGCTCTGGCCAGCCATTTAAGGCGCTTGCAGCCGCGTTTGTACTCGATTGCCTCTAGCCCAACGCAGTCCCCTCACCAGGCTGATCTTACGATTAGCGTGTTACGTTATACCGTCGATGAACAGCCGCGTATCGGCGTGGCCTCTACCTACCTGTCTGAGCGTTGCCCACTCAATGCTCCCGTTTTGCCCGTTTTTATCGCGCCGTCGTCCTTCAGGCTTCCTGAAAACGACGACGCCACGATGATTATGATTGGACCCGGAACCGGCGTGGCGCCTTTCATGGGTTTTTTAAAAGAACGACAAGCCCGAAAAGCCAGCGGCCTCAACTGGCTCTTTTTTGGCGAACAACAGCGGAAGTACGATTTTATCTACGAAAGCACGCTTGTAGAGCTCCAAAAATCAGGTGTTCTTACGCATCTAGATACGGCCTTTTCCCGTGATCAAGCGCATAAAATTTATGTCCAGCACCGCATGCAGGCCGCTTCTGAGCGCCTCTGGGACTGGATTCATCACCAAAAGGCCTACCTTTACGTCTGCGGCGACGCCAAGCGCATGGCCCCCGATGTCCAAAACACGCTGCTAAGCATCTTCAACGAAAAACTCGGCCCCGACAACGCTACGCAGTATCTTAAAAGCCTCAAAGAACAAAATCGTTACCAGCGTGATGTATATTAGAAAGGGCTAAGGGGCGCTTGCGCCCCTTAGGATCCCCTACAGGTAGCGATTTATTAAAATACTACGTATTTATAATAAATCGCTACCTGGTAGAATATACTAAGCCCCCTCCCGATCGCTTCGCGATCGGGGTGTATCTATTTAAATTCGATTCCGGAGGAATCTGTGGGGGACTTAGTATACGCTACCCGATAGCGATTTACTTAAAATGCGCTAGCATTTTAATAAATCGCTATCGGAAGGGGATCCTAAGGGGCACGAGTGCCCCTTAGCCCTTAGCCCTTAGCCCTTCTTCCTTAAAACTCTCTACTATGAAAGCGATTTCTTTTAACGTCAACGGCCTGAGGGCGATCCTGGAAAAGGGGTTTTTGGGATACGTGGAGCAGGAGGCGCCGGACATCCTGTGCTTGCAGGAAACGAAGCTGCAGGCGCATCAGATCCCGCAGATGGAGCTGCCCTATGGGTATCGTTTTTGGAACCACGCGAAAAAACCAGGCTATTCAGGAACGGCCGTCTTTTGCAAGGAAGCTCCGGTATCGGTAACTTATGATTTTCCGGCTACGTTTGAGCAGACGGAAGGACGCGTGATTACCGTGCGTTTTCCAGCCTTTACGCTGGTCAATGTGTATACGCCCAACTCGAAGGCGGAGCTTGAGCGCCTGGATTATCGCAGCCAATTGTGGGATCCGCAGTTTTTGGCCTATGTCACCCACTTGCAAAAAGACCACCCGGTTGTTATTTGCGGGGACCTCAACGTCGCGCACCAGCCCATAGACTTGGCGCGTCCGGATGAAAACACGCGCAGTGCCGGCTTTACCCAGGAAGAACGCAGCGGCTTTGAACGGCTCCTCCATGCAGGATTTATCGATACTTTCCGCAGCCTTTACCCATCGCAACGCGATAGCTATTCCTGGTGGAGCTACCGCGCTGGCGCCCGGAAACGCAACGTCGGGTGGCGCATCGACTACTTTCTGAGTACCCTCCCCCCCAAGGACGCCTTCATTCGGCCGGAGGTATTAGGATCCGATCATGCACCCGTAGGGATGGTTTTAGGGGTGCATTAGGGGTTGGGACGGTGTCAGTGAAGTGACTCACGCACCGTAGTGCGCTACGCACTTCACTTCCTGGTCCGAACCCCTAATGCACCCCTAAAACCGGCCTACTAGCATGTCTATTTAGTTCCCATGATCCCTTCGGAATCTGTGGGGTGCTTTTAAAATTGCTTTGAAAGCTTGGTTTTGGCGGAGGAATTTTGGGTTCAGGCAAGGAGCTAAGCCCGACGTGTGCTTTTGCACTCGAGGGCTGCAGCGACACAGCATCAACCCAAAAGGCCCCGCCAAAACCAAGCTTTGGGGGCGCTTGCGCTCCTAGGCCCTTTACCTACTCCTTTCCCCTTCCCCATGGCCTGCTTCTTGATTGTCGAACCCCATTTTGAGCGCTTCTTGGCCTACTGTGACCAGGCCCTCGAGGCGGGAGCCCAGGCCTTAGCCTTTGGGAATCCGGACTGGGGGCCGTTGAAGTGGGCACAGTTTCCGTTTAGGCCTGAGGTGATCTTGGGCACGGGTCCCTTGCCGGACCTTTCGAAGCAGCCGGCTTATCGGCTCCCGACTTGGGCAGGGAAACCGCCGTATTTTTGGATTCCAACAGGCGGGACCAGCGGCAAGCTCAAACTAGCGCTGCATAACGAAAAAAGCCTCCTAAGCGCAGCCCAAGGGTTTTGGCAGCGTTTTGACCTCCGTGTGGCCACAACCTTTTGTGTTTTGCCGCTGTGCCACATCGGTGGATTTATGCAAGTCATCCGCGTGCGCCTGCAAAAACAGCTCAGCGGACACGGACAGCTCGTTTTTCCAGATTTTAAGGCGCTCAGAGAGGGAATTATACCCGATATCAAGGGCGGCCATATAGCCTTAGTTCCCCGACAACTGCAGCTACTCAGCACCCACCCCAAACCCCGAGCTTGGCTCAAGCAGCTGGACTGGATACTGGTTGGCGGCGGCCCCTTGGATGCGGCCACGGCTGAAGCCACGCAAGATTTACCGATTATCCAAAGCTACGGCCTGACCGAAGCCGCTGCCAGCGTGGCCATCCAAGACGGCCTGGGCTTTAGGCCCTTGCCTCATATTAATTTAATGATAAATAACGGCTGCCTGGCACTCCAAGGACCCAGTGTTATTCAAGGGTTTTACGATCAACCCTATGACGGCCAGACGCAGGACAAGGCCGAAAAGGCGCCTGATGGCAGCTACCTACTCAAGGGCCGAGCCGACCGCTGCGTAAGCACCCGAGGCGGAGAAACCGTGGACCTCGACGCCATCCACAATGCTCTGTTGACCTCAGGCCTTTGCCTGGACGTCGATGTTTTTTTAGACCCAGAACAAGGAGTTTTACTAACCCATTACCTGCCGATTAACCCCGACGTCAGTCCTGAAAACCTTCAGCTTTACCTGGAAAACACCTTAGGAAAAGTCCACTCCTTGGAGCTTAGGAACCAAGTTCCAAAGCCCCACAAGTGGTAGCCTGCCGGCTTGCCGGACTTAAGCGGCTCCAGCTGTCGCAGAAGCTGCTCTGGCGGCTGGCCTTTGAGGAGGAAACCCACTCGGCCTGCCCTTTGTTGGCGCCGGCGCAGTCAGCTGCATAACCTTCTTAATGCCCGACTTTGCAGTAATCTTTTTATTCAGATTTGCGAGCAACAATTGCCTTTGCTTTAACGGCAAGGAGCTCCGTTGCAACGCCGTGATAATGACGGTATATTTCTTTTGCTTTTCAGCTGGCTTGATATTGGGATTATCAACGACAGCACTACCAAAGTTCTGGATCATTGCAGCGAACTGGGCTGGAGCAACAGAGGCTGAAGTGGCTGAGGCTTTGGAAGGAGCTGCGCTAGAGCCACCCCCACCACCGCCTCCTCCAGAGGGTGCAGCAGCTGGTGCTGGTGCTCCGCCACCAATAGGCGGTGGAGGTGGCGGTGGCGGCACTATCACGGGCAGTAGTGGCGGCGGCAGTGGTGGCGGCGGCAGTGGTGGCGGCGGCAGTGGTGGCGGTGGCAGTGGTGGCGGTGGAGCTCCACCAGGTGCTCCTCCTAATGGTACTCCAGGCGCACCGGGTACTCCAGGTCCACCGGGCACTCCAGGTCCACCGGGCACTCCAGGTGCTCCTCCACCAATAGGCGGTGGCGGCACTATCACGGACGGTAGTGGCGGCGGCGGCGGTGGTATTGGTGAAACCGTTGGTGTTGAAGAGCTCGATGGCGCGGGTGTCGAACCAGGTGAAGGAGTCAACGACGGCCCCGGTGTTGGCAAAGCCCTTGGAGCAGCAATCTTTTTCTCAAGCGCCGGAAGCTTGATATACGCAATGCAATCTAGCTTAAATAGATTTTTTGCCGTAGCTGCTGGATCTGAAACAACCAGGAGACTCACCTCATTAAGTAAGGCCACTTTGTTCGGAAGCAACGCAGCTTTCGAAGGCGGTACCTTCAAAACGTCAATAGAGTTTTTAATCTCAGTTTTTCTACTACCGAAATTTTTATCTAAATCTTCTTTTCCAAGAGCTGTTAACGTTGTAAATCTAGCAATATCAGAAGCGTCTTGCGAACCGAAAATGTAGAGTAGATCATTCAGTAAAGGATGCTTTTTAAACTCAACTAAGAATGCAGTAAATGCTGGCGTATCCGTTGTCATTCCAACACGCTCAACTTCGGCTAAGCGCAGCTCGTCCGTAAATCTCGGATCATTGCGCAAGGCAGTCAAATCAGTCAATTCATCGGGAGTCCAAGTTGAAGATGGAGCGCCGGCAAGATCTTTAACTTTATCAAACAAGGCATTGAAGACGGTGGTAGCTGTATCCCTTGGCAACGGCGCTGGCTTTGTCGGTGTGGGTGACGCTGTCGACGGTGTTGGCGTTACTGCGGGCGTTACTGTAGGCGTCGAGGAGCTCGACGGTGGTGCGGATTTTGGCAGCTCTGGGTATGGTACTGACGGCGAAGATGATTTTGTAGCAGATTTTGCCAATTTTGGTGTTGTACCAGGTGTCGACGTTCCGGTTGTGGTCAGCGGCGTTTTTCCAATAGCAGTATACATATCGCCAGAAAGCTTTCCTGGTGGTTTTAAACCTCCGCCTTTAGTTGATTTATGCGAAGATGCTGCCTTCAATAAGGCTGCCTTAGTTCCAGAAACATCAACAGTACCTGAAGCTAACGGTCCTTTTTCTTTAGTACTTTTCGGGCTCGCGCTCTTTTCGTCATCCTCCTTCACTGCATCCCGCCTGCTCGATGTCTTAGCTGCAAGGTCACCCATTAAGGCACTGCCTTTTGCGATCTCCCCCTCTTTTTCTAAAAGTTCCTTCTTCTTTTTCGCTGCTGCTTCTCTCCTCGCAATTATCCCAGCCTGACCCGGCATCAAGGCGAGTTCGTTCTCCTTTGCTTTTTCCTCCGCTATTTTCTTTTGCTTCTCTGCTAGATCCTTTTTAGCACGCTCCTGCCTCTCCTTTTCTTCTGCCTCGGATGTTTCAGACTTCGCCTCACGTATTTTATCTAGCTCTACCTCTAGTTTCTTCAATAATGCAGATTGCCCTGTAAGTGAATAAAACTCACGTTCGGCATCACTTAAAGTTAAATCAGTAGAAGACAGTTTATTGATCCATTTAAATGCCAAGACATCAACTGCCGCCTCAACCTCTTTCTTCAAACGATCGACAAGAAGGGACTTTTTTTTCTTGGAAATGAGTTCCTTAAATTGACCCTGATTAACCAATGTTCGCACAAAAACACGAGCTTCATCTCCCCATGAAGATGCATCGTCGCCCCATCCGTCATCGTCTCCACTCTCTTCCCTTGCCTTTGAAAAATCCTCCCATGCTTGGTTAAGTGTCAACACATCACGGGGCTTGAGCCCCAATGCCGTTCCTGCATCCTCCTCGTCGTCTCCTTCAGAAACGTTTTTTTCTACTTCCTTTAGTGTTACCCCAGTTTTTATCGCATCCAAAAGAGGATTCGCCGCAGCTACCTTCTCCCTCTCCCGCCTGGACTTCTCCTCCTCCGTTTCCTTCTTCAGCGTCGTCCCAGCCCTGATTTGATCTAAAAGAGTATCCCCATCCCCCCACACGCTCTGCCCTGTCGTCAGCAACCCCAAAAGGACAAGGACCCAAGCCTTAACACAATGCACACTATAACGTTTCTGTCTCATAAAAAATGTCTCCCAAAGCGGAGTGAACCCCGAAGTCCATGAAATAACCGATTACCTGACGTTAGACGCTGCTTTCATAAGAGTCAATAAAAATCATTAAAACTACCTATGGAAAACATGGAATTTTTTTATAAAATCAGGCAGCTTTCTTCTTCGCGACACTCGGCTTGGGCGGAACCGTTTTGCTCGTTGCTGGTTTTACAACAGGCCGAACGGTTCCCTTAGACACTGGGGAGGTCTTGGTCAATTGGGCGAGCTTGGCATTTAGGTTCTTAAGGTCGGCTTCGAGTTTTTTGAGTTCGGTTTTGTTTTTGGTGAGTTTTATTTTGGCTTCGAGGTCCCATTTCTGGGCAGTCAAGCTACGTTTGACGCCTTCAGGGCCCAAATCAGTGCGGCGTTTCTGGAGGATGCGCAAGGTTTCCTGTACGTCAGCACGGTTCTTGTTCTTGCTTTTTTCAATGGCCTGGATTTCCTTATTGATCCGTATTAAGGTCATGCCCAGGACGCGTTTTTGGACCTTTTCCTGAGTCACCAGGTTTTTTTGTTCCTGGATCAATTGCGTGCGTTCTGAAGCCTTAAGCTGTTGACGATTCCTTGCCTTGCCAGCCAGCATCTGCTGCACGGCCTGAAGGCGCCTGCGCACATGGCCATACTCAACGTTCAAAGGCACGTCGGGGTCCTTGAATTCATTGTTTTTCGTTGGCCGGCTCCCTAGCACCCGACCACTGGGCGTGGTGGGCTTAGCAGGGGGTTGCGGGATTTCGCTGATGTTGCCTTTGGTGATGGAGATGGCAGTGAAGAGGTCGTTTTTTGCTGCCCAAGCTTTAAGGTCAGCAATGAGGGTGTCATGCGTCGCAGAGGTAAGGCCGGCAATTCGGGCTTGAAGGTCTCCTGCAGTTGTATCATCCAAGACAGCCTCATGCGTGATGAGCTTCTTTAAGAAATCATAGAGCTTTGCCTTTTCGGCGTTCAGGTTTTTATCCTTAGGCGTGGTGATACCGTTAACCCTCGTCACCTCTCCACCCAGGGTAGTGCAACGGGTCTGCATGAGAGTCCCAACTGACGCAGCCGTAAGCACTGGAAATGTCAGTTGAGGAACAAATAACCCTACTGGTCTTTCTGAATGAATCACTCCCACAATCCGTCCATCCAAGACCACATCATAGGCCCAAGGCCGTACGCACTGGGTGATTTTACTAAAGGCATCACAGCAATTAGTAATCGCAAAGACGGGAGTCGGATGAACCGGAAGCACAGGAAGAGCTGCTTCTGCGCTTGGCTTAGCAACGAACGCACCCAAATTTAAAGGATTAGGCGGAACTAAGGTCCTTCCGGCGTATTCTTCTATAATCTCCCCAAGCCAACGCAAGACGGCGCCCTTGCGCTTGACTTGTGGGTCAGGATCAGCAAGAGGAAGAGGAACCGGAGGAACAGCGGCTACCTCACGAACCTCACGGCGCATGGCGGCATCCGATAGGCGCTGCATCAGCTGCGGGTAAGATCGGTATTGTGCCTCAAAGCGGGCGCTGTCGGCGTTCCGTATGTCCAGCATGTTAGCGCGGTACCTTCCGTAGTCGTAGTTGGTGTTGCCATTTAGAGGTTGAGTAGGGCAATCTGGCGGGCCCCCAGGAAGCGCAGCAGTATCACTTTTGTACTTAGCCTCGACATTTGCCCCTGCATCAGCTAGCTTAGCCCGAAGCACATTTTGCAAGAGGCCTTGCAGGTTAAGTGTGGCATTGAAAACCTTCGTGAACCCTTCGTTCGGTCCAAGACCGGCTAGATTGAAGTCAGCCTTTGGCGTGAGATCAGCATCAGCACCTGCCCAGGTGGGACGAATTACGTCACTTATAAAAAAATCTGCCAATAATTGTACGATTTCTTCAGTTTCTTTATCGAAACTATTGCGCAAGAGATAGCGATTCAACTTTAGTATATCCGCTGGCCCTCCGGCAAGGGCCGTAAGCTGACCCGCAATAACTACCGGATCAGGCACAGGCGGAGCCTTAACGACACGAGCAGGAGCGGGCTTAGCAGCAGCAGCCTGATTCCTAACCACCCTCGTGTTCAGGTGATCAGCAGACAGCATTTCCCCCATAGGACTCCAACTTGCAAGGGCTTCGGTATTGTTAATGCGCAGCTCTAGCTTCCTTAGGCGAGAGTCAAAGTAGCTGGCAAGTTTTTTATAGTGTGCTTGATAGGTAGCCTTGGTTGTGGGTCCTGTTATAGGATCCACTGCGCTCATCCCCGCCCACAAGTAACCCATCAGCGGCATAGTGCCTTTTAGGGTGTTCGCTAGCATGTATCCTAAAATCTTCTGCCCACCCGCGTTTGCTAAGAGGTGGACGGCATCTGCTTCCCTTTGGATAGTGTTATCTACCCCTCCAGCGAAAGCTGTAACGTTATTCGCAACGGCGGCTATTTCCACTGGACCTAGCGCCCCGACTTCGGCACTACCATACGTATCAGGCAAGCCCTTGTGGACGACGTGGTCTAAAATGAGCGCCCGCCCAAGTGAATGCAAGGCACCTGCGCTGTTCCAACCCTTGTCGTAATCGGCACTAGCAGCTGCCTTAGTATGATGAAACACATATGGCACCAAGGCCATATACTTGTACTCCGAGGGCCAAGACTGATAGTCAGCAATGGCGTAATTCGTATCCGGGCTATAGGGTGTCCCATTTACCTTATCCAAAATCCTCAACACGGCGCGATTATGCAAGTGCGTGAGCATCATTTCGACATGCTGGTCGGCAAAGGTTTCTACTGTAGCAGCGGCCTGGCTGCCTAGGCCACAGGCCCATAGAACCAGAAAAAGACGAAATTTAAGTCGCGAAAGGAATATATTCATGATAGCTTTTAAATTAAAAATACAACGAAAAATGAAAAAAATCGATCCCGAAGGGATCTGTGGAGGCCTTAGTATATGCTACCAGGTAGCGATTTTTATAAAATGCATCGCATTTTTAAAAATCGCTACCTGATAGGGGATCCTAAGGGGCGCGAGCGCCCCTTAGCCCTTATTAAACACCCAACCACTCTACGCTCAAAGCTCAACGAAATCAAGACAAAAATGATTCCAACCCCCGAAAAACTCTTATTGATAACAGACAACTACTTAATGCACCCCGTAAGCGTTTCGTGGACGCGGCCTGTGGCGCAGCCCAGCGCTACGAGGGCCAAGGCGTGCTGGTAGGCCGCTTCGATGGCGCTGTCCTGGGCTTCGACCAGGCGGGTCTGGGCGTCCAGGAGATCCTGATGCTTGGCAACGCCTTGGGTAAAGAGCGTCTGAGCGGCTTCGAGCTCCTGCTGGGCTAGCGCAACTTCTTGCTCGACGCTGAGGCGCTCAGCCACGCGGGAATCCACTTGTTGCTGGGCTTCCTGCTGTTCGCGGGTGATCTGCTGCTTGAGGTCCTGGAGATAATGTCGACGTTCTATCAAAAGAGACGTCGCCAGCATTTTATCAGCGGTAATATTAAAGCCATCAAAAATAGGCACACTGAGCTTCAGACCCATAGTCCAGACGTTTGCAGGCTCATCACCGCCAAAGAGCTTTTGCTTCTGAAACCCCCAAGTGCCCGCAAGTGAAACGGTGGGAAAGTATTGCAGCCCAGCGGCTTTGCGGGCTAATTGCGCTTGCTCGAGTAATAGAACGTTTTGCTGAAAGTCAGGACGTTTTTTGAGCAGAAGGTCTTCAGCCAAAAAGGCGGTGGCTTGGGAGTCTACGATCTCAAACTCAGGCAGCTCCAGCGGGAGCTCCTTGGGTAAATTAAGCTGCTGCTGCAATTGGAGCAAAGACGACTCCAGCGTCGCCTTGTGGGCCACCAAGCGGCTTTCTTCGTGCTGCAGGCGCTGCCGGGCGCGCAAGACGTCTAGCGCATTGGCGGTACCCGCTTGCTGCTGTTGCGTGGCAAAGTTGAGCAGGGACTGCGCCTGCGCATGGCTGGCCTGCAGGGCGTTACGCTTTTCTAGGTTACGCACATGGGTGAAATATAGCCGAGCCGTCTTGGCCATCAATTGCTGACGCGCTGCTTCATGGGCTTGCAGGGCAGCCTTGGCGGACACGCCATAGGCTTTGTAGGTCGCAAACAAAGTGGGGTTGAGCAGGACTTGGTCGATAGAGACGTTATAGTTCCCTTGATCTACGGGGTTAATCAGGGTCTTTTCCAAGGTTTCAGGCAAAAAATTGAGGTCTATGCGGCTGCGCATTTGCTCAACATGTCCCTTGATTTGGGGCAACAAGGGCGCTAGGCCCTTACGTACCTGAATTTGGGCCTGATTGCTTTGCTCTAGGCTGATGAGCAACTGCTTGTTGTCACGCAGCGTGCGCTCCAGGGCGCCTGAAAGGCTCAAAACCAAAGGCGTATCGACCGTATTTGCGGGGCACCCAAGCACCCAAAAAAAGCTTGCCAAAAAACACCCAACCTTTAGCCTGAATTTAAACATACAGAAGGGTTTCTATAAACCCTAAAGCACAATGTCCACTCAAATTTCTCAAAATTACTACAAACGGGCTCAAAACGTGATGGTTGGCGGGGTGAACTCCCCCGTGCGTTCCTTTGGCAAGGTCAGCGGGACACCCTTGGGTGCAACACCCTTTTTTACCCGAAGCGCCGAAGGTCCCTATCTCTATACCGAAGAGGGCCAAAGACTCATCGATTTTGTAGGCGGCTGGGGCCCTGCGATCCTGGGGCATGCACACCCGCAGGTTCAGCAGGCCATTCAGGAAGCCCTGGCGCGCGGAATCTGCTTTGGGACGCCCTGCGTCTACGAACTGCTCCTAGCTGAGGCGATTATTGAGGCCCTCCCCTGGCTGGAACGTATCCGCATGTGTTCGAGTGGTACGGAAGCCTGCATGACGGCGCTACGCCTAGCACGTGGCTATACGGGACGCGACAAAATCGTTAAATTCAGCGGCTGCTACCACGGCCACAGTGACAGCCTCCTCATCCAGGCGGGCTCAGGCGCCCTCACCCACGGCCACCCCGACAGCGCGGGTATACCCCTAGATACGGCCAAAAATACCCTCGTAGCGCCCTTTAATGACCCCCAAGCGCTCCAGAGCCTCTTTGAGCACTATCCGGACAGCATTGCCGGCGTCATCCTCGAGCCCTATCCCGCCAACTGCGGCCTCATCCTTCCCCTACCCGACTACCTGCAGCACGTACGCGACCTATGCACGCATTACGGCAGCGTCCTGATTATGGACGAGGTCATGACAGGCTTTCGCATCGGCCCCCAAGGCGCCCAAGGCCGTGAGCAGGTGTTTGGCGACCTTACGATTTTAGCTAAAATCATCGGCGGCGGGCTGCCTGTAGGGGCTCTGGCAGGCAAGGCCAACATCATGAAATGCCTATCGCCCGAGGGCCCCGTGTACCATGCCGGAACGCTCAGCGGCAACCCCCTTTCCATGGCCGCCGGTCTGGCCACTTTGCAAGTCTTGCGCAAGAACCCACCCTACGCCTATCTGGAAGCCCTTGGGTTGCAGCTGCAACAAGGCCTACAGGCCCTCGCCCACGAAGCCCAGATAGCCCTCCAAATCCCGCGCATCGGGTCCATGTTCTCGCTGTTTTTCACCCCCCATCCTGTGCACAGCTACGAAGACGTCCTCAAGGCCCCAAGCGCCCCCTATGCCCAGCTCTTCCACCATTGCCTCCAAAACGGCATCTTCCTGCCGCCCTCCCCCTACGAAACGGCCTTCCTCAACCAAGCCCAGACAGAGGCGATA
>JANYDI010000119.1 GCA_025363695.1 Opitutia bacterium | reverse complement strand
AGCCCAGGGCTAAAGCCCTGGGCTGACAAGCATTCGCCCCTTCAGGGCTCTCACCCTGTGTTTTAAGTGAAAAAATAGATCGCTTCGCGATCCGTGGGTGGCCTTGTATCACCCTTCCAGGTAGCGATTTTATTAAAATGCATCGCATTTTATAAAATCGCTACCTGTAGGGGATCCAAGGGGCGCAAGCGCCCTTTGGCCCTTTCCTTCAACACTAAATTGCTTGCAATGGGGCGTACTTTGCATTTGGATGGCGGCCCTATGATGACCATGATTACAGAAGTTTACGCTCGGGAGATCCTTGATTCGAGGGGAAAGCCTACGGTGGAGGCCCAGGTACACTTAGAATGCGGTGCGGTGGGGCGGGCTGCCGTGCCTTCGGGAGCTAGTACGGGGGCTAATGAGGCTTTGGAGTTGCGGGATGGGCCGTCGGATTACGCAGAAGTGATCGATGGCGTGCTGGCTAGCGAGCGTTTTGGCGGCGCGGGCGTGATGCGGGCTGTCGAGCATGTGCGGACTCAATTAGGTCCTGAAATCATCGGCTACCATGCCTGTGATCAAGCGGCCATCGATGCGGCGATGATTTTTTTGGATGGCACCCCGAACAAAAGCCGTTTGGGCGCCAATGCGATTTTGGCGGTTTCCTTGGCCGTGGCGCATGCGGCGGCAAAGGCCTTGGGTCAGCCGCTGTATCGTTATCTGGGCGGTCCAAATGCGCGGGTGTTGCCCATGCCGATGATGAACATCATCAATGGCGGAGCCCATTCGGATGCGCCCATTGACATCCAAGAGTTTATGATTATGCCCAAAAGCGCAACATCCTTCCGTGAGGCTTTGCGCATGGGGGCTGAAGTGTTTTATGCCCTTAAGGGCGTCCTGAAGGCCAAAGGGCTGTCTACGGCGGTGGGCGATGAGGGTGGCTTTGCGCCAAATTTAACGTCCAATGAAGCCGCTTTAGAGGTGATTGCCCAGGCGGTTAAGGCCGCTGGCTATGATTTGGGCCGTGATATTGTGATTGCCCTAGATGTGGCCTCCAGTGAATTTTATAGCCAAGGCCATTATGTGTTCAAAAAATCCAGTGGCCGCGTATGCACCGTCGATGAGCTGATTGCTTTTTATAAGGACCTTAAATCTAAGTATCCCATTGTCTCAATTGAAGACGGCTGTGCTGAGCACGACTGGGCTGGCTGGGCGGCTTTGACGCGTGCCATGGGCGCAGATACGCAATTGGTGGGCGATGACCTGTTTGTCACGAATTCAGAATTTTTGCGCCGTGGTATCGAAGAAAAAGTCGCCAATGCGCTGCTGGTCAAGGTCAACCAAATCGGTACCTTGACGGAGACCCTCGATGCCATGAGCTTGGCCCAACGCTCGGGCTATCGCTGTATTTTATCGCACCGTTCAGGAGAGACCGAAGACACGACGATCGCCGATTTGGCCGTTGCCACGAATGCCGGTCAAATCAAGACCGGTTCCCTAAGCCGGACGGATCGATTGGCGAAATATAACCAACTATTACGCATAGAGGAGGAGTTAGGCTCTCAAGCGGTATTTGGGGGGTATTAGGGGGGCATTGAGCGTTGGGACGGCGTCATGGAAGTGACTCACGCACCGTAGTGCGCTACGCACTTCCCTTCCTTGTCCGAACGCCCAATGCCCCCCTAATACCAGCTCGAAGCAGTTCAAAAAATACTCCCTGATCGCTTCGCGATCCGGAGGGGCGCCTTGTATATCCTTCCCCGATAGCGATTTTTATAAAATGCATCGCATTTTTAAAAATCGCTATCGGAAAGGGGATCCAAGGGGACAACGTCCCCTTGGCCCTTTCTATTTTAGCGCTTAATTTACACAACATGTTAACATTCTCAAAAGACCTACCTGATGCGCAAAACAGCGCCTTGCCGCCTGAAGCGGCGCCTGTGGCGATTGACCAAGTGGGCATCCGTGCCTTTCGGGTTCCCTTGCTTTGGGACGCAGGCCAGCGGCTGGAAACGCATTTGGAGGCGAGTGTATCCGTGCCTGCGGGTGTGCGAGGGGCGAATCTTTCGCGCTTTACGTGTTTGCTCCAGGATTACCAGGATAGCATCGTACACCCGCAGATGCTAGAAAAGCTGCTGCAGGACTACCAACAGGCGATGGGTGGCCAAGCCGTTTGGGTACGCTTCAGCGCGCAGTATCCCCTTATTACGGAAAGCCTGTTGAGCCATCTCATGGGCTATCAGTATTACCCTGTAGCCTTTGAGGCCACTAGGGATGCCCAGGGCCGCTTTTCCTGGCTATTTTGCCTGGATTACGCCTACTCCTCGACCTGTCCAGCCTCAGCGGCTTTGGCTGAACAAGTGCGCCAGCAAAGCGGCATCTGTGCCACGGCGCACGCTCAGCGCAGCTTGGCTGCCTTGCGGCTACACTTCCGCCCAGGCGCCTATCTGTCCCCCGCGGCCCTCGTGCAAGCCTGCCGAAGGGCGATTCCCACGGAGCTCCAGGTCATGGTCAAGCGCCAAGACGAGCAGGCCTTTGCCGCCCTTAATGGCCAAAACCTCCTCTTTGTCGAAGACGCCGCCCGCCGCCTCTATGCCGTTCTGGATGCGCTGCCCGAGCTGGCCGCTTATAGTATTCACTGCGAGCACTTTGAGTCGTTGCACTCGCATAGTGCCTTTGCGAGATTAAGTAAGGGGTAAAGGGCCAAGGGGCGCTTGCGCCCCTTAGGATCCCCTACAGGTAGCGATTTATTAAAATGCTAGCGCATTTTAGATAAATCGCTACCTGGTAGCGGATTCGATCGCGAAGCGATCTGTGGGGTGCCTTGTATATACTACTTCCACTTCAAAGTTAGGGCGTGTGAACAATCAAGCTATCATCAACCCACACTTAAGGAGGCCTGAAGGGCCGGCAGATGACAGCCCAGGGCGTAAGCCCTGGGTTTGGCATGGAAAACAAACTGGAGCCCTGTAAGGGCGGCACTCAAGAAAATTTCAGAAAGTGTGAGTGTCGCCCCCGTAGGGCTCAAAATCTTTTTTCATCCGTAAACCCAGGGCTTACGCCCTGGGCTACGTATCTGACGCCCTTTCAGGGCTCTCATTTTGTGGTTTGTTTTTAAATAATTGTTTATCAACCGGAACGAGCTCGTTTTCCAAGCTTGAAGTGGAAGTAGTATAT
>JANYDI010000150.1 GCA_025363695.1 Opitutia bacterium | reverse complement strand
AGTTTGTTTTCCATGCCAAACCCAGGGCTTACGCCCTGGGCTACGATCTGCCGGCCCTTCAGGCCTCCCGTAATGCGTTTTGAATCAGAAATAGGCCGTTTTCAGTCTAAGTCCTTTATCAACAACAAACCACAAAACGCTTCGCGATCGTCAAAACAAAATATGGTTATGTTTTATTAAAACCACACTTTGAGAGCCCTGAAGGGGCGAATGCTTGTCAGCCCAGGGCGTAAGCCCTGGGTTTACGGGTAAAAAACAAACCAGAGCCCTACAGGGGCGATTCATTAAAATGTATCAGAAAAT
Source organism: Opitutia bacterium (assembly GCA_025363695.1). GTDB lineage: Bacteria > Verrucomicrobiota > Verrucomicrobiia > Opitutales > JANYDI01 > JANYDI01. Next base: position 3,521 of record JANYDI010000150.1, on the reverse strand, counting down.
TAACATTTAGACCTATGCGAATCACAATAAGCAAAAATACCGTTCAACACATACACCCGGATCGCTTCGCGATCTGTGGAGGCCTTAGTATCCACCTATCCCGATGGGCGATTTTGTTGAAATACGCAGTATTTCACAAAATCGCCCATCGGAAAGGGGATCCTAAGGGGCACTCGTGCCCCTTGGCCTTCTCAAGCTCCCTCTACTTCTGCGGTCCCATTCGAGCTGGCCCTAGCCAGCCTGCTCGAATGCCTCCCTCAGGCCTAAAAGCCTTCAACCCATAAACCCAAAAACACCATGAAAAAAGTAAGCACCACCGAATTATTACAAGAGCACCTGAAGCTTCCTGCGGATTACACGCCTGCGATGCTTGAAAGGGCCCTTAGAGCGCATATCTTCACGAGCAAGCGGGCGCAGACGCAATCCGACGCCTTGTTACGCTTGGCGAAGGATCGCAAAAGTGCTTGCTTGGAGCAAGCGGTGCTTGTTGATCAGTTGCAAAGGCAAGTAGCGGCATTGACGCAAGCACGGATTAACGATGCGCTAAAAGGGGCGATTATTCACGGTCGCATTCCTAGTCAACAGGAGTCTATTTGGCGTGAGCGGCTTGTTGCCAACTTCGATAAGCACTATGAGAGGCTCATTGCCTTACGTCCTATTTTTTGGGGGCGCTGCATTGCTGTTATCAAAGGTGGTTTGCCACGTTTTACACTGAGCTCGCGTTTGGACAGCATCAAAGCGGTTCAGGAACGCTGCAAGCGTAAAGGCGAACGGATGAGTTTGGCGTGGCATCGCTTAATGAATAAGGGGAGTCTTTTTGGGATCATAAGCATGGTTCCCAAAACCGGCTATACTTACTGAGGAAACAGATAGGGGAGTTTTTTTGAGATGACTGGCAGTGCACAAAAAAACAGGATACGCTCTCTGAACCCTAAACAGAAGTTACCAAAAAGCGTATCCCTTAGAAACCAGAAGTCTTGGCCAGAAGACCCCTGGGTAACAACCACAACACAACCCATAGACACCATCATGAGAACATCTACAGGAATGCATTACGGTACCCTCAGTGGGTACGTCACAAAGGGCGTTAAAAAAGCACCCACTTTTGTGACTTACGCCGCTGACGGCAGCGGAAACTTCGCCAGTTGTGAAACGGCAGGAGCCCCCGCTGTTGGTGTGGTACAAAAAACAACGGAATCTGTCAAGGGAATTGTTGCAATTGCTCTTCTAGGGTGCAGTGCCTCTACGCTCCTTGTTTTGGCAGGTGAGGCTATAAAGTGCGGAGACTTCCTGGTCACCGACGCTGGCGGCCATGCTGTGCCACTGAAGGATGAGGAGGAGGGTACGCAATACGTTCTTGGACGTGCCATAGCTAACGCAGTAAAGGGAAGTTTGGTGTCTTTTGATCCAGGGCTTGCCTATCCAGTAATTAAACAATAGAAGATTAAAACATCATGAAAACGACACACGACAATGGAAATCCACAAGCTGGGCATATTTGCCTTTCGAGCACTGAGCGTTTTCGCAAAGATTTTTATAGCGAAAACCTCACCGCCCTGACGCTCTGTTGGGCAGACCCAGAAAATTTGGGCCAGCTCTTAGACTTCATGGCACCCGTGGTTCACGTGCCTCGGCGCTTTGAGTTTCGGCAATTCGAGATCGGAGATTACTTTCTCTCCGAAAGCGATGACATCCGAGCTACCGGAGCGACCTTCAAGCGCGTGGACTACGATGGCACGCCCACCAACGAAAAGACCCTCAACAAGGGCCTAACGCTGCGTGTGGATCATGACGATGTTGCCGGAGAAGATTGGCAAGAACGCGTCGTACAACTGCTGATGAAACGCCTCTATCGCAATGAATTGCGGCGTGTTTTGGCAGCGATGGACGCTTCTGCTGAAAAAACCGAAAGCAATTGGGGCGAACACCTACATCCAGACAGCAGTATCCGAGCAGCCATGGCTAACGCCTCTGACCGTTCGGGATTGCGGCCTAATCGGCTTATTTTTAGCCAATTAGCCTGGGATGCGCGTGCCAGCGCCTATGAGTCCTTGGCAGGCCTGCCAGGGGCCTATGCCTCGGCAAATCTCAGCTGCGAAGCATTGGCACATCGTCTGTGTGTCGAAGGCCTGCGGATCGTACGCCCGTATTACCAAGGCGCTACACCTAAATTAGAAGACCTCTTCGGGAAGGCCGTCTACGGCTACTACGCCGATAGTCACATCCTCAAGGATGAACCTTCCCATCTCAAGCGCTTCGTCACCCCCATGGAGGATGGCGATGGCTTCCGCGTTTATGTCGATCAACATGCTAAATACACCGACATTTCCGTGGAGCACTATTCCAACGTCATTGTCGCCTGCGACAAAGGCTTATTCAAAATCGTTATTAACTAAGAACCTGTCCTTCTAAGGGGCTGTTTGTGGGGGGACTTGCGTTCCCCTACATCCCCAAAGGATAGCTATGAACACTATATTATCACTGAAAGGATTGTATGTGGGTAAAAATTAGTACAGAAGATATCGGAACTTATTTGCATGTATCTCAAAAAGAATACTTAGAAGGCAAGGGAATTCCATCGCCTTTATTGGCTTTGACTAAAGACGTCATCGCTTGGTTAAGAGCGGAAATCCGCAGTGGCGGACAAACCGTAAGTGTCCGCAAAGAAATGATCCCAGAATGCCTACGCTCTGCTGCCTGTTGGCTGGTCATCGAAGGCCTACATGCTCGGTTTCCCAGTATGAGGATGACCCCAGAGCAGAAGGCCTTGTCTCAGGTAGCTCGAGACTTGGTCGCCCGTGTGGCCAATGGAAAACTACACATAGAGTCTCCTCCTGATCCGATGGACCCCGAGGAGCAGGTCTCAGAAAAAGGCTTTGAAGACGTCTCCAAACGCTTCAGAGATGCCACAGCTAAACGCCTAAGGGGGCTATAAATCCATCATGGCTACAAAATTAGAAGTACTTCAAGAAGCGATTATAGAGCTCTTGCTAGAAAAACTCGAAGACACGTCGATCCCTATCATTCTGGAACCCTTCGGAAACGAAGAGATTCCGCGCAACTGTGTTTTGGGAAAACTTAACGTCGGCGTGTGCTTTCCCCATCCGGTAAAACTCAATACCGCCTACAACCCTCCACGCTACAGCCATGTACAAGTGCAACTCAAGCTCTATGACATGCGCTATGAGGAAAACCGGAACGACGACCCTACGCTGATAGGCTTGGCCGCTCTACTGATTGACCGTCTACATGAGGCGCCCATCCCAGGGTTTTCCTCCCTGCAGGCGGAAACAAAGCATCCCATCAGCCTTAACAAAAATAGCCCATGGCCGAGTGTAAGTATTTATTTCCAGCTATAAAGGGCTAAGGAGCGCTTGCGCCCCTTAGGATCCCCTACTGGTAGCGATTTTGTGAAATACTGCGTATTTCAGCAAAATCGCTACCAGGGAGGGTGATACTAAGCCCCTCACAGATCGCGAAGCGATCTACCGTCTAGATAGTCAAGAGTAAAAGTCTAAAAT
>JANYDI010000016.1 GCA_025363695.1 Opitutia bacterium | reverse complement strand
CCTAAGGCGTGTGAATAATTAAATTTGAAGTCCGTTTTAATGGATCCGTTAGTGTTGATAAATAATTATTTAAAAACAAACCACAAAATGAGAGCCCTGAAGGGGCGAATGCTTGTCAGCCCAGGGCTCTCATTTTGTGGTTTGTTTTTAAATAATTATTTATCAACACTAACGGATCCATTAAAACGGACTTCAAATTTAATTATTCACACGCCTTAGGTTGGCTCAGATGATTTTTTCCTTCACAGAACCTAGTTTGATCGCAAAGCGATCCGTGAAGGCCCTTCATCCACCTTTCAATTTCATGCAAAGACAGCTCAACAAAGCCAGCCTCGGGCAACGGGCGCTCCTATGGGTACTGGGATGCCTGGTACGCCTGTGGGGGCGCACGCTCAGGGTGGAAGGACCTATACCTGAAGGGGTTAAGAGCACTTCTGGCCGCATTGTGCTGCTGTGGCACAATACCCTCTTTGTGCTGATGGAACTGCGACGGCGTTACTGCCCGGATGTCCCAGGAGCTGGCCTCATAAGCGCCAGTAAAGACGGGGCCTGGCTGGCTGGTTTGCTGGAAACCATGGGCCTAGGCGCCATTCGCGGCTCTAGTAGCTTCCGAGGCTCTGCGGCCCTACGTGAAGGCGTGGCTTGGCTGCAGCAAGGAGGTGATTTAGCGATCACCCCCGATGGCCCACGCGGCCCACGCTATAAGCTTAAACCCGGCGCTGCTGCCCTGGCCAAGCTCACAGGAGCTCCGATTATCCTCGTTAGCCCACGCTTTGCCAACAGCTGGCGCTTTAACAGCTGGGACGGCTTTCATCTGCCCAAACCCTTTTCGACAGTATATCTGAGTGTCGCCTTTTACGAAAACTTTCAGGCGCTGGGGTTGGAGCAGGAGGCGAGCGTGCAGGAGATCTCCGAGGTTTTAGGGCGGCATTTAGGGTTGGGACGGCGCCCTTTCAGTGACTCACGCACCGTAGTGCGCTAAGCACTTCACTTCCTGGTCCGAACCCTAAATGCCGCCCTAAAACCAGCTCGAAGCAGTTCATAAAATACACTTCGATCGCTTCGCGATCTGGAGGGGGCTTAGTATATGCTTCCCGATGGCGATTTATTAAAATATGTAATATTTTAATAAATCGCCATCGGAAGGGGATCCTAAGGGGCATGAATGCCTCTTAGCCCTTTTCACCTTTTCACCTTTTGACAAAGACAAGGGCATTCGAGACGGGTCTCAGGTTTTTTGGATATACCGTATTGCCTTGCACATAGAGGGTGCTGCTGCCGCCGCCGTCTAGGTTGATGGCGTCCACGCAGCCTAAGGACTGCATCTTCTGCGCTAGTTGAGGGATGGTGAGGCCTTTGGGTTGGGGGGTTGAGCTTTGGGTGCCCTTAAAAAAGGTCTTAAACACCTGCTTGGCCTTGGCCATAAAGCCATCCTTGGAAGGCTGCTCGGCAACAAGGACGACAAGGTCCCCGTCTGCCTTGATCCCTAGGGCCGTGCGGGCATGGGGGTTTTGGTAAAAATTTCCCTTTTTTGACACGTCTAGGATTTGGCCTTTTTTGATCAACTGCGGGATCCCCGAAACAGCGCTGGCGCTTTTATCCCCTGGCACGCTGGGCCCAATCGTAAGCGTATTGCCAGCAAGGTGCAAAACGGCGGCCTCTTTGGGGTTCCAGGCGTAAACCTTTCCGTCCACCACCAAAGTCCCGCTGGGTTTGCCATCTTGAGGGTAGCCGCGTTTAAAAAACCCTCCATTTATCGCGATAGCCGCCTGTGCTCTACGCGCCATCAGCGGCACCGTTTCACGTCCTAAGGCCGAGCCCGAGGCCTTCACGAGCTTTATCGTGTAATCTTTTGGATTTATCGTGAAGACATGCAAGCAATGGCCTTCTTCCTTGAGGACTTCGTAGCGATAGGCCGATAAACGTGTAAAAACGAACAGTACTAAAAAAACAGACAGAGATCGCATGACCCCTGTCTATAGCAAGTGTAGTGCCCTTTAACTGAGCGTTTAGGACTTCTTTGCGGGCTCGGGCTTTTTGCCGTCCTTCCCTTTGTGGTGATGGTGTTTGCCCTTTCCCTTGGGGCAATCTTTGCACTTCTTGTCTTTCATGGCCTTTGCGTGCATTTCTTTGCACTTCTTGCAATGGTGGCAATGACAAGGATGCTTGGCGTCTTTGCACTCTGGACAGGGGCATTCACACTTGTACTTTTTTCCGTGGAACAAGCCCAATAAGCCCTTATGATGCTTTTTCTCAGGTTTTTTAGCAGAATCTTCGGTTTTTTTAACCGGGTCTGCGTGGACCGTAAAAGCAAGCGGTGTGATTGCTAAAAGCCCAATGATGCTCAATTTTTTAAGTAAAGATAGGTACGTTTTCATAATCTAATAAGTTATAGCATAGCGATATCGCAATGTCAATATAACTTATCGTTGTTTGTCGCCTAAATATTAGGAATGCAAATAAATATTATATTTTATTATTTTTTATTATTTTATTGACAATAATAAACAAAAACTATACATGCTTTTACTATGAAAAAATACGTAAGTTTATTGATTTCATTCCTTTTCACCCATTTATCGTTCGCAGCTCCTGTAGCTTCTGTTAAAGAGGCTCCGCCAGCAGACGTTCAGCAAGCCTTTCGGGGCGCCATGGTGCTCATCGAAAGCTACCTGCAGCCACAATTTGGCATGAAGTACCGCGGTCATGGAACGGGCTTTTGCATCGATGCCCAAAGGCAATGGATCGTTACCAACGCGCACGTCGCCTCCCCGCATGGGTTTGCGGTTGCGGTGGACACGGCTGGCAATAAGCATCCGCTCCAAATGCTCTACACGGACCCTGTACACGATTTTTGCATTCTGGCGCTCTTAGACGATGACGGCCAGCCGATTACCCAAAAACCCCTTACAGCCCTACCCTTAAGCGAAACACACAGAGACTGGAAACTGGCGGCAGCAGTACCACTCGATATTCGGACTACAGAGCAAAGCAATGCCTGGTTTGCTCCGGAAAATCAAGAGCAAAGAGACGCCTGGGAGGCAAAGCAAATCGAAGACAACGGCGATGCTTGCTGGATCACGTCTAGCCGTGTAGTGCGCAGCTTTGCGAATGAAGAGGACAAATATATCAGTGAAAGCGCTTTTGGGGAAGGCTTTCTTTACTGGAGGCCTTATTGCGCTGGAAGACTGCTTGGCCAAGAGCTACTTTTTAAAGTAAATACGCGTGCACTTGGAGATACCCTTCCTGGAGACAGTGGTTCACCCATTATTCTTTGCGATGAGAACAAAAATTTAAATGTCATAGGAATCCATGCGGTTGCTTACGATAAAATAAAAAATTTTGTCCCCGCGGAAATCATTGCCCAACGCTACCATGAACTCTTAGACGGAAAAACACCGCTAACGCCCATAATTAAAAAAAATATCTGGGTCAAGGCCATAAACAACAATGCCCTTGCTTACTTGGATTTGGCCAATGGAGAACAAATAACCTGGAATACGAAAATTTGGGAGCTGCATAAAAATCTGTGCATGGCGCTTGAAAACGGCAGTCCTACGTACACACTAAAAGCCATAAAACGGAGCCTCGTTTCAGACGTAAAAAGTTCATATGATCACGCAATCGAAGTCCAAGCCCTAGCTCCCCTGGGCGAACAGGCGCTTGGGCTGCGCTTACCAAAACATTGCTTAGCCTTGACGCTCGTAGCGCATAGCCCCGGACTGGAGCATTTTTTTAGGAATATCCCCGGGAGCACCCAAGCCCCTGTCTATCTGAGTTGTCGTAAAACTGACATTGAGCGCTTACAGCCCTTTGGTTTAGAAGATGAGGCCTTTATGGTCCTAGACGCTCACGTCTATGACGGTGATCGTAGAGTGGCCATCACGGCCATCAATGGCATTGCCGTCCAAAGCCTCGATGAAGCCAAAAATATACTGGAAGCGGCCACAGGGGAACTGATATTTAGCGCTAAACGCTTTGACAGGGAATTTAAACTTAAATTACCTGCCGATGCCAAAAAACAAGTAGGCTGGGCTAAAAACGCCACACAGCCCTGGACGCCGGATGAAGTCAAGGCCTTCATGCGTGAAATCAATAAGCAAGCGCTCCTTACGCGCTTTGATGCCATCAACACCCAACACCAAAATAAGGCATGGGACGTGTCCTTAGAAAAGGAAGAAGCAAAACGCAGCCTGACGCGTTCTCCTTCGATCCCGAAGGATTTAAACATCATTATATGGGACAGCCCCATTAGCCGCCCAGATGAGGAAAAAACCCCAGAAAGCTTTGAGGCGCTCATAAACGAACTGAAAGCCCTAAAGGCGCCGGGAGCCCTTACGCCTGAGCTGCGTGTGAAGCTCTTTGAACGCCTGATGTGGCACGGCTACGATAACAGCGGTGGTACCTGTGACTGCAGTGGTGGCACAACCCAAGAGTGCCCACAGGATATGCCGTATTGATTAAGTTAAAAGGCCAAGGGGCGCTTGCGCCCTCTAGCGTTGAAAGTGACTTAAGTTGTTGATTAATAACAGTCCACAGATAAGGAGGCCTGAAAGGCCGGCATATCGTAGCCCAGGGCGTAAGCCCTGGGTTTAGGTGAAAAACAAACCAGAGCCCTGTAAGGGCGGCAC
>JANYDI010000178.1 GCA_025363695.1 Opitutia bacterium | reverse complement strand
CAATTTTATAAAATGCAAAGCATTTTAGTAAAATTGCCTACCTGGAAGGTGGATACTAAGGCGCGCGCAGATCGCGAAGCGATCCGGGAGTATTTATCGAACTGCTTCGAGCCGGTTTGAGGGGTGCAATTGGGGGTCAGGCAAGGAAGGGAAGTGCGTAGCGCACTACAGTGCGTGAGTCACTTCCATTCCGCAGCATCAACCCCCAATGCACCCCTCAAACCATCCTAAGGGGCGCAAGCGCTCCCTAGCCCTTGGCCCTTGGCCCTTCCTCACAAAGGGCTTGAATATACGGGTGATTTTGGTATAATGGGGGGTATTATGGAGAGCGATGGATTGGTCAAGGACGTCCTGAAGGTTGTCGGTGGGCTGACGCAGCGGCCTTCTTGGGACGACTATTTTATGGCGATGAGCCTTATTATTGCGAGTCGTTCGGTGTGTTCGCGTTTGCACGTGGGGTGCGTGATCGTTTCAGCGGGTGAGCAAAAGCACCGCTTGATTGCGGCAGGGTACAATGGATTTTTGCCCGGGGCTCCGCATATTTCGCGGATGCGGGATGACCATGAGCAGGCTTCTGTGCATGCGGAGGCCAATGCGGTGTGTGATGCGGCTCGGCGGGGGGTGAGCCTGGACGGGGCTACGGCGTATATCAGTCATTATCCCTGTATTAACTGCGCCAAAGCCTTAGCTGCAGCGGGTATTAAGCGGATTCGGTATCTGGAAGATTATCGCAATGATCCCCTCGTTTTGGAGTTGCTTTCGGAGGCTGGGGTAGCCATTGTAAAACATTAATTTTATGCGATTTATCGTTCCCAGTCAGGAGGAGATGGCGGGCTTGAGTGGGCACCTGATTGCGGCTCATCCGCATGTGCGTCAGGGGCGTTTTGCCAAAACGGTGGTGCTTATTTGCGGACGTAACGCGTCTGGGGGTTCCATTGGTATTATCCTGAACAAACCCCTAGGGATAGCTTTGGATCAGATAGACGGTGATTTTGCCTATGACGCGATGGGCTCTGTGGCGCTCTACCAGGGTGGGCCTACGCGGAGTCGGCAACTGATTTTAACGGCCTGGCAATGGACGGCCGATCATCAAAGTTTTAAGCTGTACTTTGGGGTGGACCAAGAAGCGGCGCGTAATTTGGTCATCATGCACCCGGATTTGCAAATGCGCGGCTATTTGGGCTACGTATTGTGGCGTACGGGAGAGCTCGAGCAGGAGCTGGTACGTAATTGTTGGGTTGTGGGGGCCGATCAGGAAAGCGTCCTTTATGAGCTTCAGGGCGATGCCCTTTGGCAATCTGTCCTCCAGCATGAAGACCCCAACTGGAAGTTGCCCAATCTTTACCGCGCTGAGGATGTAGATTCGAACTGAAAGGCGTATTCTACCCATTCCTTTGCTAGACTAAGGCGGTCCTCCAGTAAAGCAGGCAGGCTGCTTTCAAAGCTGCCAAAGATGTCCCACTTTTCGCAGGGTTCTTCTTCCGTTACGATGGGGCTGCCGTTGAGAAGCCAGTCTTTGAAATCAAGAAAAACATAACGATCTATCGGTAAAAACCCCTTCATGTACTTGGGGTCCAAGCAGATGCCTTCGGGCTGATGCTCTAGGATGATATAATCATTAGCAAAGTCTATGTTGGCGTCCGCATTGAGGCACAGCATCATTTTAGGTGCTTGCTTCCATAGCAGCTTAAAGTCTTCGATGTTTATGACAGAGGCGTCCCCGTGCGTGTAGGGGTCTTCGGAAGACAGGTAGGAGCCTCGTATCATCAAGCACGGTGGCTCGGGGTAAAGTTTTGAAAGCAGCGCATGGAGCTCGAAGCGGTTTCTTTCCAAATAGCCTCCAGGGCTAAAATCTATCATGAGGGCTTTGAGCTCTTTAAATTCAGAAATCACCGTAGCTAAAAAAGCAGCATCCCAAGGTTTTTCCTGATCTATACTGCTATAAATTCCCATGCAGTGCAAGCTTTTGAGTTGCGGTAAGGCTTCCGCAAGGCCCGCTAGGGTTGCATGAGATTGCAGACTGGTATTGAGCCCCAGCCCCTTAAGCTTGGGAAATTGCTTAAAAAACTCTAGAGGTAACGGTTGGTTTGGGGCCAAAAGGTATTCTAGTGTTTTTCCAAATTTTTCAGCAAGGCTTGTGAGGTCCTTTTGGGTCCATGGGCTAGAGATGTTCAGTTCATAAAGGTCCAATCCAATCAGACGCTTGTATTTTATGAGGTTTAACTGAACGGCCTCAAAATTACTCCATGTGTCAGTCGTATATTGCTCGTTGTGCTTCAAAAAAAGAGCACTCCGATAACACATGTTTGTGCTGGACACCCAAATCGGCGCAGACTGCCCATAAGCATAGGAAAACAGGAAAAGAAATAAAAAATTGCGTAGTGAAAACATAGACCCTAATTCAGGACCCAAATCCTAGAGCAAAAAATTCAATTGTCAAGACTTAAATACAGGGCCGTCTTGAGGTGTTTTTGCATGTATGCGTAGGTAATGTAGCCATATCCGTTTTCACCCCAGCGACGTCCCCAGGAATTCCTAAAGATAAAGCGTCCGCCCCCATCCCCAGCCTCTTGGTACCCCAGTAGCAACACCGCATGGCCATTGTTTTTTTGAGGTTTTTGCTCAGCAAGCGTAGTCTCGTGCTCGAGTGTTTTTTTCAAAGGCCAAGCCATCCCCACCACCACTGGGTGTTTTTGCTCCAACAGCGCCAAAATCGCTGCGATGCGCTCCGTATTGTCCTGTGATTTAATCCATATCGCCTCAAAGTGGCTGCGTTTTTTGGCTGCCTCCATCAGCTCAGCCGTAGGCGCTTCTAGGGTTCCCCCCATGATCTTATTGTTAAAATCCTTCAGGTCCGCAATCCCGTAGGCCTTCAGCCCCGCAACCACATCCCAAGACGAAAACCCCAGGTCCCTCTGGCTCCCCAGGCAAGCGAGCCTTGCCCGAGCCGTTCGCGTATGGCTTTTCAGCTGCGCAAAGGTCGCCCAAATCGCATAGTCTTCAGAAAGGTCCACCACCGTTCCCGACTTTTGGGCCCACGCGTACTCCAGGGCCCCCACAATCGCAAACACCATGCAGCTCGGCCGGGGCCCCTGGTTGTTAGCCCCCAAGCCCAGCTCCTCATGGCGTAGGTCGGTGTTCGCAGCAAGCAGGTGGCAAGCAAGGCATAGAAAAAGGATAAATTTCATGATGATATAAAAGGGCCAAGGGGCTTAAGCGTTGAAAGTAAAGGGCCAAGGGGCGCTTGCGCCCCTTGGATCCCCTAACTGGTAGCGAATTGTGAAAATGCTACGCATTTTCAGCAATTCGCTACCAGGTGATGCGATACAAGGCACCCTCCGGATCGCTTCGCGATCGCATCTAGGCGATTTAACTATTTTATTAAAACCACACTTAAGGAGGCCTGAAGGGCCGGCATATGGATAGCCCAGGGCGTAAGCCCTGGGTTTGGCATGGAAAAAAGATTTTGAGCCCTACAGGGGCGACACCCCTATTCACGTTCTGAGTGCCGCCCTTACAGGGCTCAAGTTTACTTTTTACCCAAAACCCAGGGCTTACGCCCTGGGCTGTCCATATGCCGGCCCTTCAGGCCTCCTTAAGTGCGTTTTAAATGAATAACAAAGATTAAATTCGATCGCGAAGCGATCTGTGGGGTGCCTTGTATACCCACTCCCGATGGGCAATTTTACCAAAATGCGCTAGCATTTTGTAAAATTGCCCATCGGAAAGGGGATCCAAGGGGAG
>JANYDI010000138.1 GCA_025363695.1 Opitutia bacterium | reverse complement strand
CACACTTGAAGGGGCTCTTGACTCAGGAGGGCCTTGAGGCGATTGCGCCGCAGGTGGGGGCTGTTTTTGATGCCAGCGAGCAGGAATGCGTCTCCTATGCGCCGGATGCAAATGTACCGGTAGATCATATCAGCGCCTTGCTGCGTACGGGCTATAAGCTCCATGGCCTGATGTTGCGTCCGGCCTTGGTGGTGGTGTCCAAGGGCCCTTAAAACAGGTAACAGGCTCTAAACATGGACTGGAAAGCGCTTCCGATACAGGTTTTAGATTTTGAAGGCCAAAGAAGTTACGGCGTTGTGGAGTACGGCTGGGTCACCCTATATGCGGGGTCCATTGCAGGCACTCAAACACGGCTTTGCCAGGCGCGAGGGTCCATTCCGTTTCAGGACACACAGGTGCATGGACTCAAGCGCGAACAGCTCCAGAACCTAAAACCTTTTGCGCAGGATTACGAAATCTTTTGTACTTTGCGCAATGAGGGCTTTTTGGCGGCCCACCACGCCCCTACGGAGCAAGGCCTCATGGCGGCCACATGGCCGTACCCGAAGAGCGCGCCTAGCTTTATCGAAAGATCTTTTGATTTCGGCTGGGGACCTTGGGTGGACTCCTGCAAGCTTTATCGAAAAATATTTCCTCAGATAAAAAACTACCAGCTCGCGCACCTTGTAAAAACCTTTAAGCTCCAAGAACGTCTCGATACCCTGGCTGCCCAGTATTGCCCTGCGGACCGTAGGCACTACCACTGCGCTCTTTATGACGCTCTGGCTTGCGCGTTGCTGCTGCTGCACTTGGGGACCCTGGACGGCTTTGAGTCGCTCACGCTTGACTGGCTGCTTGAACACTGCGGTTACGGCCCCGAGCAAAGGCTGTTGCTATAGGAATTTAGAGTAAGTTCTCAATTATGAATAACACCCCGATCGCGAAGCGATCCGGAGGGGGCTTAGTATCACCCTTCCCGATAGCGATTTATCTAAAATGCGCCAGCATTTTAATAAATCGCTATCGGAAAGGGGATCCTAAGGGGCGCAAGCGCCCCTTAGCCCTATAAACGCCTTCAACTCCTCGGCAACCATGGATTCCTTGATCATCCCATCGACAATCCCTTGGACGATGAGGTCCTGGGCGGCCTGGGGGGTGAGGCCGCGGGAGCGCAGGTAGAAGAGTTCTTCGGGGTCGATTTGGCTTGTAGTGGCTCCGTGGGAACAGCGGACTTCGTTGGCCTGGATTTCGAGCCCGGGAAGCGCGTTGGCTTCTGCTTCATCGCTCAAAAGCAGGTTATTGTTAGCTTGATAGGCATCGGTGTGCTGGGCCAAAGGAGCTACTCGAATCATGCCAGAAAAAATCGTCCGTGCTTGGTCCCAAAGTACATTTTTATACAATAGATTTGACGTGCTATGCGGGGCATTATGGTGCTGAAAGCTACGCTGGTCGAACTGCTGGTGTCCGCGGGCCAAGGTAAGGCTGTTGAGTTGCACATGGCTTCCTGGTCCTGCCAAGTAGGCCTGATTTTCAAAGCGCGCATAGGGGGCTCCAAGGTGGATGTCGAGGGCATGGATCTGGGCATCGCGCTGGGCATGGTGATTATGCCACTGAAAGCTTTTTTGCTGGTTTCCCAAAGCTTGGATGCTATGAAAGTCTACCCGAGCTCCTGCGGCGGCAAAAACATCGACACGGCTGCAACACAGCCCCTCAGAGCCATCGGCTCCTTCGAGCACCCAAAGCACCGAAACCTGTGCCCTGGGTTCCGCCAGCACCCATAAACGCGGGGCTACCAAGGCGCCTGTGGCGCACAGTCGATGATGTATCTTTATAGGTTCTTGAACTTTTACGCCCTCAGGTATCCACAATACCGCTCCCTCATTGCAAAAGGCTGCCTGAAGCTGTACGTAAGGCTCACTCCCTATGGCGTCCATTTTGGCATCAAACGCAAGTTCTTGCGAGGACCACTGGCTCAAGGGCATCAGGCGTACGCCCGCTTCTTTTGCAGCTGGGCTCAGTAGGCCACCCGATAAAAAGTAATTATCCTTAAAATACAAATGCCCGCCCCAGTTTTCGGCCTCCACTGATAGCCTAGCCTTACTGGGGCGTTCCGGCATTTTCAGCGACGCAACGGCGAGCTCCGGCATCCTCACAAAGCGCCAGGATTCTGCGTCCAGCCGCTCCTTAGGGTTCTGAAAGGCCGCCCAGGCCGCTTGTCTGCGCTCCCGCATCCACCGTGGACCAACGTCCAAATCCTTGGGTTCTTCACACGGAATAATCATCATCCCAGATCCCTAACAGAAAAAACGCCCCAGGCCCAGCAAAAAGTGAAGTGGTGGAGGAGAGAAGGGCCAAGGGGCGCTTGCGCCCCTTAGGATCCCTTTCCGATAGCGATTTTGCAAAATACTACGTATTTTGGCAAAATCGCTATCGGGGAGGGTGATACTAGGTTCTGTGAAGAAAAAATCATTCATCTGAGCCAACCTAAGGCGTGTGAACAATTAAATTTATCAACCCTAACAGATTCCTTAAAACA
>JANYDI010000125.1 GCA_025363695.1 Opitutia bacterium | reverse complement strand
CTTTCGGATAACTCCACGGGTTCCGCCATAACGCTAAGCTCCGCCGGAACAATCTATGTGTTGAACAGTTCGCGACCCACGGCGGGCTACAAAATTTCGGCTCCAAAGGTCGGATTGGTGACGCTAGGCAACGCGGTTCTGAGTTTCAACGGGTCCACGACGAAAGCTTGCGATATGTAAACGATCCCCCAGAACTGACCAAATTCCGACTCCGGTCGGTTAGCATAGTCAGTCTGACTTGAACCCCTCCCCAGAATCCAGTAGTCGATAGGGCACCAAAAACGAGGGGCCAGGAGATTGGCGTCTCCTGGCCCGAATTTGCGTTGGTGGCTCGGGGTACGAGCGCGCGCAACACCTATCATGTGTTGCTCTGGATAAGTCCTTACCCTGCATGCTGTCCAGCGTTTTTGCATGGGACGTGCAGGTGTTAGCTGTAACTATCGGTATGCAGAGGGTTTGTTTGCCCTGCGAGAGTTTGTTCTCGGTGTGCCGACCGTGCTGGCGTGAGCAGTGGTATTGTTCTCCGTTGTGCGGGCTTCAGGGCAAACGACGAAGTCGTAGCCGTGCCAACCGCAAGTATCGCTCGACGATGGGCGGCAAAGTCGCCCAGAGATCGTCCCAAAAGGCGTACCGGCAGCGGGCGCGCTTGAAACTTTCCGTTAGAGACCACTCTTCCACAAAATCAGCGGCTTATCTATCTCCTGGAGACGCCAATAAAGGCGAACAGGAGGTCGAAGCAGTATGTGTCAAAGGACATTGCATTTGTTGTGGTCGAAAGATCACTCATTGGTGCGAGGGGCGGCGTTTTCCTCGCCGCCGCCGTCAAAGACGGCGGGTTGTGCAGGATGATTTCAATAGAATCCCAAGGTACGATTAGACGGCTGTATTACGCTGAGCACCTGACGATGCGAGCGATTGCTGAGCATCTTGGTGTGCATCACGACACGGTGCGTCGCACGCTGTTTGCAGAGCGTTTCAAGACGACCAGAGCGCTCTGTAATAGCGTGCTTGATCCTTATGCATCATTTATTGAGGATCGGCTGCGAACGTATCCAAAGATTCGTTCGACGAGACTTTTGCAGATGCTTAGGGACCGCGGCTACGCCGGCTCCATTGTAACCCTGCGCCGCCGGGTGAAAGAGGTGCGTCCTCGCTATCGAAAGGCATTCCTACGTCTTGCGAGTTTTATTGGCGAAGAGGCTCAGGTCGATTGGGGATCGTTTGGCACGCTTAAGATAGGGCGGGCCGAACGCCGTCTATCTTGTTTCGTGATGGTGCTAGCGTATTCTCGGGCTTTGTTTGCTTGTTTTACGCTTGATCAGAGCATGGAAAGCTTTCTGCGGTCGCATGTTTTAGCCTTTCGCTACCTTGGTGGGGTGGCTCGTCGGCATCGGTATGACAATTTGAAGTCGGCGGTCGTCGATCGGCACGGCTCTGCCGTGCGCTTTAATCAGAACTTGTTGGAATTTGCGGGTCATTACCGATTTGAGCCCTCGGCTTGCAACCCCTATTCTGGGCACGAGAAAGGCAAGGTCGAACGCAATATTCGTTATGTGCGCGACAACTTTTTTGCGGGGCGTCATTTTCGAAGTCTTGAGGACGCGAACGAGCAACTTCTCTCTTGGCTTGAGACGGAGGCCAACGGGAGGATGTGGGCGGAGGATCGAAGTCAGAGCGTCAGAGCGGTATGGACGGCAGAAAAAGAGCGCCTACTGGCGATTTCGGAGCATGATTATCCGGTGATCGAGCAACGCGTCGTGCGCTCCGGCAAGACTCCGTATGTGCGCTACGATCTCAACGACTATTCGATTCCATTTGATCTCGTGCAAAAGCCACTGACTTTGCTGGCAGATGACAAATTAATCCGTTTTGTCGACGACGGTAAAGAAGTGGCTTCGCACGAACGCTCGTGGAGTCGCGGCGAGCGCATCACGAACCGCGAGCATTTTGCTGGTCTTTACGAGCGTCGACCTGGCGGACATACAGTCGCTGTGCGTGAATACCTTAGCAAAGCTGTAAACGGGGTCGATGAATTCTTCGCCCTGATGGTGCGTCAAGGCGAAGGCCTTGGCGGTGCTTCAGCCAGGCTCACAGAGCTTTTACACGAGTATGGGGAGAAGATTTTAGCCCAAGCATTGGCGGAGGCCAGTGTGCAAGGTATCGGCCGTCCCGTGTACGTGGCTAGGCTTTGTCAGCAGCTGCACAGCCAAGGGAAAGAGCGTCCGATTGTACCTTTAGATTTATCAGATCGCCCCGAACTCCAGAGAATTATTGTCAAGCCGCACGATCTCAAAGATTACGACAACCTCACGCAAGACAAAGGAAACCAAAGCCATGACTAACGATCAACTAATGACGTCCCTTACGAAGCTGAACATGCACTATTTGCGAATAAATCTCGACGACTTCGTCGCCGAGGCGACGAAACACCGCTACAGCCCTCAACAAATCGTCGAGCATCTAGCCAAGCGTGAGCTAGAGGAAGGTAGTCGTCGCGGCGTCGAACGCCGGCTGGTGTCGGCAAAGCTTGGGCGGTATCGCCCTCTGGCTGATTTCAACTGGGCTTGGCCGCAGAAGATCGACCGCGAGGCGATCGAAGAACTAATGCGTCTTGGCTTTGTAAAAGAGAGCGCCAACGTCGTCCTGTTTGGGCCGGCCGGCGTCGGCAAAACGATGCTTGCCAAAAACATCGCGCATTCGGCCGTGATGGCCGGGCACAGCGCGCTGTGCACCGATGCCTTTGAAATGCTAACGGATTTAGAGCAACAAGAGAGCCCTAGGCAGCTGAAGATGCGGCTAAACAAGTATATCCGGCCAAGGGTGCTGGTCATCGACGAACTCGGATACTTATCGTACAGCACCAAAGCCGCCGATCTTTTATTTAGAGTGATCACCGGTCGCTACCAAGCAGGGCCGACGATACTCACGACCAATGTGCCCTTTAAGGATTGGAACACCGTATTTCCTACGGCATCGTGTCTCGGAGCGCTGATCGACCGCCTGATGCACCGCGCCGAGGTGATCGCCATCGAAGCTGAATCATATCGCAAGAAAGAAGCGGCAGAGCGCAAGAAAAAGGACGTAAAAACGAAGGGCGAAAGCAATGAAAAGCTTCAATGAGTATGACACCGAGTACAAGTACGTGCTCACGAACAAAGACGCCGACCGAATCGCGAACCTCATCCATCTCCTAGGTGAAACCCTATATGAGATCTTTGAACAACGCGCACTCCTCGGCACACTCGCCATCGAAGACGAGCCGTCGCTCAACGAAATGATGTTTCACGAGCAACGCGACAAGGCGAAGAATGACGTGGATTGACTAATTTGATCGCCAGGAACCCGGGCCGCCAAGGATGGCGACCCCGTCACAAAATGGTCAGTTTT